>JAJZFO010000124.1 GCA_021805305.1 Actinomycetes bacterium
AGCCCTCGCCGTGGGCCCCGAGGTGCTACTGCTCGACGAGCCCACCTCGGCCCTCGACCCGCTCTCGACCGACGCGGTGGAGCGCTTGCTACGCACCATGACCCCCGCGTTGACCCTCATCGTCGTCACCCACAACCTCGGTCAGGCGCGTCGACTCTCGGACTCGACGATGTTCTTCTTCAACGGGCGCCTCGTTGAGCACGGTGACACCGAGCAGGTGTTCTCCGAGCCGCGCGAGGCCGACACCGCGCGCTACGTGAACGGTCTGATGGGCTGAGGGTCTCGCGGTCGTCACTTGGTGATCGCGGATCCTGCCGACACTGTGAATCTAGGTGCCAGGTGAGTGTGCCAGGTGAGTGTGCCAGGTGAACGCGGTCAGTAGGACGAAATCATTTAGAGATGTCGAGCGCGACACTGGTCGGTCACGAGTGGTTCATTTGGGCTTCTTACGATGACCTTACCTACAACAAGGAGGAAAGTGATGTCGTTGCAACGTCTAGTACGAGTACGGGGGCGCTCGATTGCGACGCTGGCCCTCGCTGCCGCCGCGACCGTGTTCGGCGCCGGCACGGTGGCATCCGCCGGCACGGTCAAGTTGCCCAAGTCCGGCGTGGAGAAGCCGCCGTCAGCCAGTCTGACCGAGACGGGCAGCACGCTGCTGTACCCGTTGTGGAACATCTGGGCCCCCGCCTATGAGCAGGCCTACCCCCAGGTCAAGCTCACCACGGGTGGCACCGGCTCGGGCACCGGCATCGCCGACGCGGCCAGCGGGACGGTCAACGTCGGTTCCTCCGACGCCTATCTCTCGCCGTCGCTGAAGCAGGCGACGCCGAGCCTGCTCAACATCCCCCTGGCGATCTCGTACCAGGTCATCGCCTACAACATCCCCGGCCTACACGCCAACCTGAAGCTCAACGGTGGCATCATCGCGGCCATCTACCGCGGCGACATCAAGACGTGGAACGACAAGGCCATCGCGCGACTGAACCCGAAGGTGAAGTTGCCCAACCTCCCCATCGTGGCGCTGCACCGTTCCGACGGCAGTGGTGACACCTTCATCTTCTCCCAGTACCTGTCGGACCAGGTGCCCTCGTGGGCCAAGGGTCCGGGCTTCGGGACCACGATCTCCTTCCCGGCGATCTCCAACGCCCTCGGCGAGAACGGCAACGGCGGCATGGTGAGTGGCTGCCAGGCGACCCCGGGCTGCATCGCCTACGTCGGTGTCAGCTTCCTGACCCAGGCGCTCGGTGACGGACTGGGCTACGCGGCCCTGGGCAACGGACTGGGTCAGTACATCATGCCCACTCCGACCTCGGCCTCCACGGAGGCGGCGGGCTTCACCAAGGCGACGCCGGCCAGCGGGACGATCTCGATGATCAACGGCAAGATCCGTGGTGGCTACCCCATCATCAACTACGAGTACGCCATCGTGAACAAGAAGCAGTCGTCGACGTCGACCGCGCGGGCCGTGCGCTCGCTGCTCGAGTGGGCGATCAACGCCAACTACGGCAACAGCGACGCGTTCTTGAGCCAGGTCCGCTTCGTGGCCCTGCCCCCGCAGGTGGTCGCTCAGTCACTCAAGCAGATCCTGAGCATCCAGTAAGTGTCGACGCCCCGCGAACAACTCCCTGATGGCGGGGCTTCGCCACTGCGTCCCACCCACCGCGACCGTCCGGTCCGGTGGGTGGGACGTCGTCGTCATCGCGAGGACCTCGCGTGGCGATGGGGCGCGCGGGTGGCCTCGTGGATTCCCGTGGCCGGACTCACCTTCGTGCTGATCGTCCTCGTCGTGAAGGCGTGGCCGGCCGTCGTGGTCAACGGAGTCGGATTCATCAAGGACTCCCAGTGGCTGCCGGGCAACACCTACGGCAGTATCGTGCACACCCACGGGGTGGCGCACCCCTCGGGTTCGAGCTACGGTGCCTGGCCCCTCATCGCGGGAACGCTCGAGACCTCGCTCATCGCGGTCGTCATCGCGCTGCCCATCTCCCTGGGCACCGCGTTCGCCCTCACCGAGCGAATGCCGGGGTGGCTGTCACGCCCCCTGGGGTTCCTCGTCGAGATCCTCGCGGGACTGCCGAGCGTGGTCATCGGGCTCTGGGGGGTGCTCGAGGTCGGGCCGTTCCTGGCGCATCACGTCTATCCCCTCGTGGCCGACCACGTCCCCGACGTCGGACCGTTTCGCTACTTCAAGGGTCCCGTCGGCTACGGTGAGGGGCTCCTCACGTCGGGACTGATCCTCGGGCTCATGATCGTCCCCATCATCGCCTCCACGACCCGCGACCTCTTCCTCCAAGTGCCGGCGTTGCCCAAGGAGGGCGCCGAGGCGCTCGGGCTCACCGACGCCGAGGTCGCGCGGCGTGTCACCATCCCCTGGGTGCGCACGGGGATCATCGGGGCGACCGTGCTCGGTCTCGGTCGAGCCCTGGGTGAGACGATGGCGGTGGCGATGATCTCGGGCTCGGTGCTCGGCAAGGTCAGTCCCACCATCTACGGCACCATGACCACCATCGCCGCGACCATCGTCAGCCAACTGGACTCCGCGGCCACCGACGGCACGGGCTTCGCCATCGCGACCCTGGCCGAGGCGGGCCTGATCCTCGCGGCCATCGCGCTGGCGGTGAACCTCTGCGCCCGCTACATCGTGTCGCGGTCGGGGCGTCTGGCGGCTCCCGTGGGGCGCGGCTGATGGCCCAGATGAACCAGGTCTACGCCTCGACGCGCCGGCGCCGCGTGAAGGCGGTGTCATTTCGGGTGGGGACGTTGGTCGCCCTCGCCCTCGTCGTGGGTCCCGCCATCTGGCTGGTGATCGGTGTCGTGGTGCGCGCGGTACCCCACTGGCAGTGGAACGTGCTGACCACGCTCTCCCAGGGCACGAGCGGAGGGTTGGAGAACGCAGTCCTCGGCACGCTGGTCCTGATGGCCGGCGTGGCGGTGCTCGCGGGGTCGATCGGGGTGCTCACCGGCATCCACCTGGCTGAACAGACCTCGACGGGTCGCGGTGGCGCCCTCGCGCGCGGGGCCATCGACATCCTGGCGGGATTCCCGTCCATCGTGCTCGGCTACGTCGGGTACATCGCGCTCT
>JAJZFO010000095.1 GCA_021805305.1 Actinomycetes bacterium
TGATGTGACCATATACCCAATGCGCTCACGCGCATCGCTCACGCGTCGACGACCGCTGGCCCCGGGCACGTCGCCGAGGTCGTCGGTCGCCTCACCGCGGACTCCGACGCCGCTCCCCGCCATCACCAGGGCAACTGTGGCGCCTCCGCCAGTGAGGGCCCTACGACTCGTCCGCTCTTCAGGGCCGAGGCGGGGAATACCATCTCGGGACGGAAGGACCGACTTTTCGCCTCCCCGCGGCGACCCCCGCGGACTTCGACCCACTCCTCGTTCATCTGCGTGTTGGTGACGTGCGCTACGAACACCCACGTTTGGCGACGTTCCTTCGCGCCGTCGATCACCACGGCGTCGCCGGTCGCGAGACCCGCCCATTTGGTTGACCGCACTAGGTGCCCCTGACGGGTCACCACGCCACGTTTCTTCACGTCACCTGTTTACTCGAGCGCGACCGCCGCTTCGTTCTCGCGGCACGGTCGCGAGCCGGTGGACACCCCTAGGAGTCGCGGCGACCGAACGATCCCGAGATACCGGTGGGGCCCGCAACCCCCGAGGGGCCGCTCACCCCGCTGCTCCCGGAGGAACCCGAGACGCCGGTGGGCCCGCTGACGCCCGTCGCCGGAGGGTTGGCGGTCGTCACGACCAGGGCGGAACTCGTAACCGTGGTGCCGGTGGCGTCGGTCACGCTCACGACGAGGGAGTGTGCGCTCACGGTCGACTGTGTGGTGTCCCACACGAAACTCGCGTGCCGTCCTCGATTACTCGTCCAGCACCCCGGTCCCGCGGGAAGAGATCCGCTCTCTCCGTCCCCGCCCGTGGACATCGTTAGACCCGTGCTCAACGCGGCTCCCCCATCGCTCACGCACCACGTCAGCGTCTGTGAATCGCCCAGTCCCAAATGTGACACCCCGGCGTCGAGGGACACTGTTCCCGACAAGGTGGAACTGAATTGGCTCCGCCACGCCACCGTGGGCCCGGTGCCCGACGACACACCGTACCCCTCGTCATCGTTGGCGTCGCCCTCCCCCGTCGCCCCGGTTACTCCCGTGGGCCCCGAGGCTCCGGTCGATCCCGACGTTCCCGTCGATCCCGACACCCCGGTCGACCCCGACGCCCCCGTGGACCCCGTGGACCCCGCAGGACCCGTCATCCCGGCCACGCCGGTGGAGATTCGACCTGACGGGGGGCCTGAGGGGTCGATCAAAAACGGGGGCGTCACGGTAAAACCACCCGCGCGCGCCGCACTCAACACTCGATGGGTGGAGGTTGCGCTCGCCGTCGGGGCGCCGAAGGGCAACACCGTCGCGAGGGCGATGACACTCGCCGACGCACCCGCCGTGATGGTCAGTTGCCTGATTGTTCGCGTCTCCATTGTTCCCTCTCGCCGCCGCCGACCGACTGTCGAATATGTACATTGTGCGTGGCGCGCGCGCCCAGAGGGGGGCGCGTGGCCAAGATTTGAGATTGTTGTGCGCAAATTGTGGTCACGGGAGCCCCACCGCCGCCGCGTAATGGGCGCCCACCGGAGGGTTCCACTGAGTGCTCACGGGGAGTTCCCGATGAGCCGGGCGCGTGTCAGAGGGGTCGCCTACGGTGACACCATGGCCTTTGATCAACCGTTGCCCACGTCACTTTCCCCCTCGCGCCTCGCCGACTTTCAATCGTGCCCGCGTCGA
Source organism: Actinomycetes bacterium (assembly GCA_021805305.1). The sequence goes on from JAJZFO010000095.1 coordinate 1,674, forward strand.
TACCAGTACGCGTCAGTAGAGCGGATCAGCCAGCCGGCGACGTACGCCACCGCCAAGGGGCGCCTCGTGCACTACGTGTTCGAGCAACTCTTCAAACTGGCTCCCCCCGAGCGGACCGTGGTGGCGGCCCGCGAATTCGTGAGCGCGGCGAGTGCCCACGTGCTGACCACCGACGTACGCACCGAGATCGGTCTCGACGACGCGCGCGAGACACAGCTACTGGCGGAAACCGACGCCATCATCGAGACCTACTTCGCCATGGAGGATCCGCGCGCGATCGTCAGTGAGGGCGTCGAGTTGCGCGTGAAGGTGACCGTGGACGACACACCCCTCCTGGGCATCCTCGATCGCCTCGACCGAGACGAGGAGGGCAATCTCGTCATCGTCGACTACAAGACCGGTTCCGTGCCCAATCGAAACTTCGACTCCTACACGTTCGCCAACGCCGAGTTGTACGCCGTCTTGTGCGAGGCGAAACTGCACGAACGTCCGACCAAGATCCGCCTACTCTACGTGAGCCAGGGCCAGTCGATCGAACGGAGCGTCTCGGACGCGGTCCTGCGCGCGCGCACCGTGGCCGCCACGTCGGCGTGGCGCCAGATCAAGGAGTTCTACGACCACGGAGATTTTCCGACGTCCCCGTCGAAGAACGCGTGTCGATTCTGTGCCTTTACCGACCGCTGTCCTGACGCGTGGGCGTCAACGCCGCGCTGAGGCTCCCTAACCTGTTGGCATGACTTCCTTCGGACTCAGTTACGACTACCGTTGTCCCTTCGCCAAGAACATCCACCTCCACGTGGTATCCGCCCTCGCGGCCGGCGCCGATTTTGAGGTGGAATTCATCCCGTGGACGATGAGCCAGGGTCATCGCGCGCCGGGCGCGGTCGACGTGTGGGACGACCCGGCTCACGACCCGGCCCTCGTATCCCTCGCGGCCAGTATTTCGGTGCGTGACCAGCAAGCCGAACTCTTTCTCGCGGCGCACGAGGCCCTCTTTCGCGCACGCCACGAACGGGCCATTCGTCTCGCAACCCTCGAGGAGATCGAGGGAGTTCTCGCACCACTGGGCGTGGACATGGATCGCGTGAGGGACGACCTCGCCTCGCGTCGCCCGCATCAGGTCATCGCGGACAACTACCGCGCCATGCAGGCCTACGAAGCGTTCGGCGTTCCGACGTTCGTTGTGGGTTCCGAGGCCACGTTCGTGCGGTTCATGAAGCCGCCGAGCGGCGACGGACGCGCCTCGGCCGCGATCATTGACTCGCTGGTCACGCTCATGATCCACCAACCCGATCTCAACGAGTTCAAACACACGGTCGTGCCCCACTAGGCCTGCGCCCTACACGAGGCGAAGGACCAACTCCACGAGGCACGTCGCGCCGAGGATCAGCGCGGGCGCGGTGACCTTGAGGGTGTCACCCTTGCGCAGGTGGACCACGACGGCGATGATCATCATCACGGCGAGTGCCCCCGCGGCAACCTCGTTCACGAGACAGAGGACGGTACCCTTCTTCGCCGCCAAACCGATCATCACGCCGAGGGCCCCGACCACCTCCAGCAGTCCGACGCCCTGGAACATCCGCTTGGTGAGGCCGAGGTGCTCCGCGGTCCGCGACGCCACCGTGTTGAAGATCATCTTCTGAGCCCCCGTGGTCGCGAACGCCAAGAACACGATGATCGAAAGAATGCTGGCCACTGCTCTCATGAGTACTCCTTGTTGACCCGACAACTGTACTGGAGGTGGCCGGGGCGTCCGCGCCCGGCGGGCCGTACCGGCGTTGCTAGCCTGGGCCCGTGTCGCGCGCGCCTTCACCCCAGACCCGCGTGGGCGTCGTCGGCGGTGGACAGCTCGCGCGCATGATGGGCGACGAAGCCTCGTCGGTCGGCGTCGAGCTCGTCGTACTCGCGGCATCGCGCGAAGACTGTGCGGTCGCGACCGCCGACGAGGTCATCGTGGGCGAGGCCACCGACGAGGCGTCCCTGCGCAGCGTCGTCAGTGCGAGTGACGTCGTCACCTTCGACCACGAATTGCTCGACCTCAACCTCCTCGAGGGTCTCGCCACCGGGGGCGCGGTCCTTCGACCGAACCCCCGCGCGCTGCGATTTTCCGTGGACAAGGCGCACCAACGTGAGATGTTCTCCCGCACCGATTTGCCCCTGCCGGCCTTTCGAGTCGTGCGAGGGCCCGACGACGTGTCGGCCCTGCAGGGGTGGACGGCCCGTCACGGCGCGGCGCCGGTACTCAAGGCCGCCCGCGGTGGCTACGACGGGCGCGGCGTCCTCTTCCCGCGTGACGACCACGAGGCGGCGGCAATGGCGCTCGAACTGCTCTCGCGCGGCGACGTCGTGGCCGAGGAGCGGGTGTCCCTCCTCAGCGAGGTGGCCCAACTCGTCGTGCGCGCCGTGGACGGAGACATCGCCCTGTACCCCCTCGTCACGACGGTCCAATCCGCCGGCATGTGCGCGGAGGTGCGATTTCCCGCGGACCTCGCGAAGGAGGAGCAGGTGCGCGCTGGTGAGATCGCCCGCGAAATCGCCCAGCACATCGGTCTCGTCGGGGTCATGGCCGTGGAATTCTTCGTCACCCCGGGTGGGCTCGTCATCAATGAGCTGGCCCTGCGACCGCACAACTCGGGTCACTGGACCATCGAGGGCTGCGTCACGAGTCAGTTCGCCAACCACCTGCGTGCGGTGTCGGGTCAATCCCTCGGCCCCACGACGCCGCGACACCGTGCCGCCGTCATGGTCAACGTGGTGGGCGCCGCCGCGCCCGGCTCCCTCGACGCCGCGCGCGGGGTCGAGGGCGTGCACGTCCACGATTACGGCAAGACGTGGCGACCCGGACGCAAGTTGGGTCACGTGACTGCGGTGGGCGACGACCCCGAGGTTCTTCACGTGAGAGCATGGCAGAGTGCCCGGGCTTACGGGACGAGTACGCGGGAGGCGTGATGGACCCAGTCGTCGGCATCGTGATGGGCAGTGCGAACGACCTGGAGGTGATGAAGGGCGCGCGCGAGGTTCTCGAGCGCTTCGACGTCGCCTTCGAAATTCGCGTCGTGTCGGCGCACCGCACGCCCGAGGCGATGATCGCCTACGGCACCCACGCGCGGAGTCGCGGACTGCGCGTCATCATCGCGGGGGCGGGTGGTGCCGCTCACTTGCCGGGCATGCTGGCCGCGGTCACCTCCCTGCCGGTGATCGGCGTGCCGGTCGCCCTCGCCCGACTCGACGGGCTCGATTCGCTCCTGTCCATCGTGCAAATGCCCCGCGGCGTGCCGGTGGCGACCGTGGCGATCAATGGGGGGGCGAACGCGGGCCTCCTCGCCGCGCGGATCCTCGGCGCGACCGACAGCCAACTCGGCGAACGTCTGGACGCCTACCGGGAAGAAATTGCGGCCGACGCCACGGAACAGGACCGTACCCTGCCGAGGAAATAGGGGGAAATATTAGACCGTCGCCCCCGCGCGGGGGCGCAGCGCACCCCCGACTACCAATAGTCTGAGGTAACACCAAGGAGGCCCTCGTGGGTATTGCCAAACGAATCTCGTCCATCTTCCAGGCCAAGTCCAACGCCGCGCTCGATCGCATCGAGGACCCGCGCCAGACCCTGGACCTGTCCTACGAACAGCAGCTCGAGAATCTGACCAAGGTCAAGCGCGCGGTGGCCGACGTCGCCACCGCGCGCAAGCGCGTCGAGATTCAGGCCGAGCAGCTGAAGGGCCAGGGCGACAAACTGGCCGAACAGGCGAAGCAGGCGCTGGCCCAGGGTAACGAGCCCCTCGCGCGAGAGGCGCTGACGCGCCGCGAGGCCATCGCCGCACAATTAAAGGACCTGGACACCCAGCACGCCACCATCGTGGACCAAGAGGACAAGCTCACCGCGACCGCGCAAAAACTCCAGACCGAGGTGGAGGCCTTTCGCACGAAGAAGGAGACCATCAAGGCCACCTACACCGCGGCCGAGGCCTCGGCCCACGTCTCCGAAGCGGTCAGCGGCATCTCGACTTCGATGAACGACGCGGGCGCCGCCATGCAGCGCGCCCAGGACAAAGTCGCCCAGATGCAAGCCCGCAGTGGCGCCCTCGACGAATTGCTGGCCTCGGGTGCGTTGACGGACCTGACGGCCAGTCCCAACGACGACATCCAAGCGCAATTGGACGCCGCGGGCGGCTCGAACGTCGACGCCCAACTCGCCGCCCTCAAGGCCCAGATGTCGGGGCCCGACGCGCCCGCCAGCCTGTCGGACGGCACGGGTGAGACGACGACCGCCACCGAGGAGGCGTGACATGACCAAATCCAAGATCGAGACCGACCACGGCCTCAACGTTCGAATGTTCGTCACCGGGCTCGCCCTGGTGGTGCTGTACCTGGTGATCACCACCCTCTTGATCTACCTCGGACTGGGTTACGGCTTCGTCATCGTCATCGTGGCGGCCCTGATCTTCTCGCAGTACTACTTCTCGGACAAGATCGCCATGTTCTCGATGCACGCGCACGAGGTCACGGCCGCCCAGGAACCCAAGCTCCACGAGATCGTGGACCGTCTCTGTCTCCTCGCGAACATGCCCAAACCTCGCGTCGGGGTCGCCGAGATGGACATTCCCAACGCCTTCGCCACCGGCCGAAGCCCGAGTCACGCCGTGATCTGCGCCACGCGCGGCATCATGAACCGACTGAGCGACGAGGAACTCGAAGCCGTACTGGCCCACGAACTCAGCCACGTCGCGCACCGCGACGTGGCGATCATGACGATCGCCTCGGGCGTGGGAATGCTGGCCGGCATGGTGTCGCGAATGGCGATGTGGGGAGCGATGCTCGGCGGCGGCGGGGGCGGACGCGGTGGGAATAATAACGACAACGCGGCCATCGTTGAAATGGTGACGTGGCTCGTATCGATCGTCATCTACATCATCGCCTACCTCTTGACGATGGCCCTGTCGCGATACCGCGAACTCTCCGCGGACCGATCGGGGGCCATTCTGATCGGTAAGCCCAGCGTGCTCGCGAGCGCCCTGGTGCACATCACCGGCGATATGGGACGCATCCCGCGCACCGACCTGCGCAAGGCCGAGAACATGAACGCCTTCTTCTTCGTGCCGGCGCTGGCCGGCGGCACGGCGGCCTCGTTGTTCTCCACGCACCCCTCGCTCGAGACGCGACTGGCCGCGCTCAACAAGCTCGAGCGCGAGCTCAACGGCTAGTGGGCCTGCGCGACGCGCTGTTCGGGCGCACCAAGCAAGTGGCACCGCAGTTGGACAATCTGTTCGCCCTCCCCACGGCGGCCCTGACCCTACAGAGCGAATTGGATCTCGTCTCCTCGGGTCAGGCGGGCCTGCTGTTCAAGGCGGGTAGCGGCGAGTCGTCCCTCCTCGGCGACGCCGACATCCTCGAATTACTGAACTTCGAAGCCGAGAAGGACTCGGTGACGATGACCACCGACGACTTGGGATTCAAGTGGCTGGTCATCAAGGACCCGACGATCGACGGCCTCGTCACCAAGATCCACGCGGCCAACACCTCGCTCGTCGAACACGAGCTCGGTCCGCGACTCTTGTGCGCCGTGTTCGGCTTCGTGCCGCGCACCGCGCCCGGCGAAGGCAGCGTGCGCATGGTCTACCTGCTCAAGCAGGGGACCTTCTACCCCTTCGCGCCCACCGGGCCCGATCAGCGCAACAACGAGCTCGAACTGCGCGTCAAGTCCTTCCTCGGCACCGACCTCGCCATCGAACCCGACCTGTCGCGGTGGATGGCCCTGTGGAACCTGCCGGTCGCCTGATTCAACCTCGCGCGGCGCGGCGCGCCAGCTGCTGGGCGCGGAACCAGACGTTGACGCCGCCCTCACTGACGGGCGCTCCCATGGCCGCCGTGAAGAGGGCTTGCACGGGTCGCGCCCCCGCGGCGCTCGGGTCCAGCACCACCGTCGCGACGTCGTTGAGGTAGAGGAATTCGCGCATGCGCACCACCAGGGCCGGAGTGAAGGCCGGGAGGCGCGTGGACGCCCCCGAGTAGTGCGCGATGAACTGGAGCACCGCGAGGGGCCGCGTGGCGGCGGGCTGACCCGTCACGTGACCCCGTGGCGTCGGGATGATGGCCTCGCCGCCGATCATCTTCCAGCGAAAGTCGCTACGGATCTGCCAGTACATCGAGGTGCTGTACGGCGACGCGCTGAGGGGAAAGGGCAGGACGACGCTACCCTCGGGGATCTGGCGCCCCTCGCCGGTGGTGAAGAACGGTGGCACCCGCGGCAGCGCGGCGACGCCGATGTGCAGTTGCGGGGTGTAGACGACCACCGAGGCGAGGGCCAACGCGCCCAGGGTCACGTTGGTGCGCCGGCGTCGATCGCGACGCCCGGGGGCGGGTACCTCGCGCGCCCACTCAATCCAACGCGCCACCCCCAACGCGACGAGCACCGTGACGAAGAAGGAGGCGAAGACCGCGAACCGATTAGGCAGGTCCGACTGGAGGAGGGGAAACCGGGCGAGCAGGGCCCAGGGCATCGGCACGTGGATGGTGTGGTTCGCCACCATGAGCCAACGACCCATGGACAGGACCTCGGTCGCGGCGAGCACGGCCGCGACGTAGGGCACCCAGCGCTGTCGGCGCATCGTCCACACGATCAACGCCAGGGCCACCACCAGCGGCGCCCCGAGGTAACTGCCGTTCTCGGCCAGGTCGGTCCCCATGAACGCGTTCCCTAATCGCGTGAGGAACGCGGGATGGATGGCCTGCAGTCGATTCGGGACGACGGTACCCAGCACGTCGAGTTTGAGGGGGCTGTGCGTCGTGCCGTGCGTCGCACCGTGGATCGCCTGGGGACCGAAGAGTTGGAAGTACACCGGGTACGCGAGCACGACCACCGTCACGGCCAGCGCGTACGCCGCCGCGCGCGCGACGTAGCGCCAGCGCGCCGCGTCGAGGTCCCGGCGCCGCGCGAGCGCCAAGATGACGAGGGCGAAGAACGCCACGATGACCACGTCCGCGGCCACCTCCTGGGACACGAAGAACTGCGCGATGACCAGCGCACCCAGGATCAACCCCCACTTTCGCGCGTTGTCGCCCTGGGTGACGCAGATCCGAAAGAGCGCGTAGAAGATCAGCGGCGGTAACGGGACGAAGATCAAGAACAGGTGACCGTACCCCTGGGCCAGCATGTAGGGCGAGAATCCGTACATCGCCCCGCCCAGGAGCGCGCCGAGGTTCGAACCGCTGAGCCGACGCAACACGTAGTAACCCGCCAGGCCCGACACCGGGTACGACGCCCACATCAAGAGGTTGTAACTGGCGATCGGGCCGAGCAGCCAGGTGACGGGCGCCGCGAGGACCGCCAACGCGGGCATGACCGTGTTGGTCGCCAGGTTCGCCCCCGTCGGGTAGTCCATCCAGTTCGTGAACAGGGGATTATGGCCGTGCACGATGGCCCAGGGGGTCCACTTGAGGAACCACACCTCCTGCATCACGTCGCCGCAGGGGCACTGGACCACGGAGTGCACGGCGCCGGGCACCTGGGGCCAGTAGATGACCAGCGACACCAACACGTAGGCGGCGAGGACGAACCAGATGAAGCGACGAGTGGGCACGGCCTCGACACGCGCCAGGAGACCACCCGCCCGCGATGGCGACGTCACGACCAGGTCCTCGCGGTCTCGGTCCTCGCGCGTCTGCACTGTCAACTCCCCCACCCCACCGTCACCCGCGTCCGCTGCGTTCGGCGGTGGGGAACCCGGGTAACTGTAGCAATGGTGGAACCGGCCAGCCCGCTCCACGCCGCGCGGGCCCGGTGAAGGGACCGGGCCGAGAATTGCCACCGTGTAACCTAACTAGGGCGTGTCGGCGACGTCGACGCGGCGAGTACCCGGCGCACGGGTCCGTCGTCTCGACGCGGCGAGCACCACCGAGCACCCCACCGCAGCCGCGGTGGCGCACCGCATCACCCGCCAGCACGCCGACCCGCTGGCGGGAACCACACTGGAGGCACCGCATGTCCGTAGACGAGTCAACCGCAGGGGTGAACACTTCCTTCGGCTTGCCCATTTCGGGCCGTGGGCCGGCCTCGATCATCCGACGCATCACCGCGAAGTTCGTCTGGCCCTTCTTGCGCCACCAGGTAGACCTCAACCACGTGCTCATCGCCGAAATTCGCGAACTCCAAGCCCGCCAGGGAGTCCTCACCGCGCTGGTGGACCAGCACCTGTCCCCCACCGGACACACGACCGTGGCGATCCGCGAGGTCCGTGGTCAACTCGACTTCGTCGAAGACGGTCTGCACAACGTCGAGAACGCCCTGCACATCCTCGAGGGCCAGTACACGTCGGTCGTCCTCCAACGCGAGAGCCACCTGGCCGACGTCCAGGCCCACCTGACGAAGCGCACCCAACAGCTCGAGAACCAAATCGACCTCGGCCAGCGACAACTGCTCGCACGGTTCTACGACGGTTTCGGGGCTCTCCAGCGCGACGTCACCGAGGTGGTGCGCCAATTCACGGACCTCACCGCACTCGTCAGCGAGTACGAATCACGCGCCGGGGCGCAACTCGACGACGAGCGACGCCACATCGCCGTGGCCCTGGCGCGCATGGCCGAAGTCGATCATTTCTTGACCGAGGTGAAGCGCTCGTACCCCGAACTGGCCAAACCCGAGCGACTCGTCACCCTCGCCACCGGCTTCGACGCGGTCTCGCGAGCGCACGCCCTGCGGTTTCGGGGTTCCTTCGACGAGGTGAAGGAGCGCGTCAGTGTCTACGTCCCCGAGCTCAAGTCCGTCGCCGAACTCGGGCCCGTCTTGGACGTGGGCTGCGGCGGGGGCGAACTCCTCAGCGTGCTCAAGGAGAACGACATCGACGCCTACGGCATCGAGATACTCGAATCCGCGGTCGACGAGTGCGTCGCGGCGGGCCTGGACGCGCGCGTGGACGACGCCCTCCACCACCTCGCCGCGGTAGCGCCGGCCTCCCTCGGGGCCGTCACGGCCATCCACGTGGTCGAGCACCTGGGCATCGACACCCTGATCGAAATGATCGACCTCGCCCTACGGGCCCTCAAGCCGGGCGGCATGATCGTCTTCGAGACGCCCAACCCGGCCAACGTCATGGTCGGCGCCGACAGTTTCTACATCGACCCCACGCACGACCACCCGATTCCCAGCGCCCTGTTGGAGTTCTTGGTCTCCATCCGGGGCTTCACCGACGCGCACGTCGTGCCCCTCAAGCGCGCGCCGAACCTGTTCACCAACGTCATGCCGAGTGAAGGGGTGTGGGCCAACGACGTGTCGCGCGTCGCCCAGCACGTGTCCAACGTGTTCTTGGGTGCCGAGGACTACGCCGTGGTCGCGCGACGAGCGAGCTAACGATGCGCGTCGCCGTCTGGACGCCGATGCCGCCCGAACCCTCGGGCATCGCTGACTACAACTTCCAGCTGTTGGCGGTCATGGCCCGCGACCCCGACGTGCGTCTGACGGCCATCGTGCGCGACGAGGCGCTCGAGGACGCGCGCGCGCCCCACGGCGTGGACCTGTGTGGCGCGAGCGCCTATCGTCACCGCGACTACGACGTCGACCTCTACCACCTGGGCAACAACCCCACCTTCCACAGCTACATGTTCCAGCCCCTCCTGCATCGACCCGGCGTGGTCGTACTGCACGACCCCGCCATCGCGGACTTCGTCGAAGTGCTCCTCGGCGGACGCTGGCGGCGCATCTTCGAACTCGAGGTGGCCTACAACCTCGGGCTCTCGGAGTTTGACGAGCGCGTGCCCGCCGCAATCGCCGCGTGGGACCGCACGCACCTGCTGATGTCGCGTCGCGTCATCGAGTCGAGTACCACCACCCTGGTGCACAGCTCGTGGGCCGCCGCGCACCTACGCGAGCGCTTCGACGCGTCGCGCGTCTACGAGGTGCCCTTCGCCGTCGCCCTCGACCCCCGGCGCCCACCGCGCGCTGGCGGGAATCGCGTGACGTTCGGCGTCTTCGGGAACATCAGTTTTCACAAACGCGTCCCCGAGGTCGTCGCGGCCTTCCTCGCGGCCCGCGACCAGGGGCTCGACGCGGCCCTCATCGTGGCGGGACGCCGTGACAGTGCCGAGGCCGAGGCGCAGATTCGTCGCCTCATCGCCGAGGCGCGCGACGGCGAGGCGATCGTCGTCGCGGTCGACGTCGACCGGGACGAGTTTCGAGCGCTCCAGGGGGCCTGCGACGTGATCGTGGGACTGCGCTGGCCCACGGCGGGGGAGACGAGCGCGTCACTGATGGAATGTTTCGCCCTCGGCAAGTGCGCCATCGTCTCCGACATCCCCCAAATGGGTGAGTTCGACGACGAGTACTGTCGCAAAGTCAGCATCGACCCCGACGCCGAGTTCGCGGAGTTGGTGACGGCGCTGGTCGAGATGGGGAGCGACGCGAATGCGGCGCGCACCGCCGGCGAGCGCGCCCGGGCCTACGTCAGCCAACACTGTCGCCTCGACGACGTCGCCGCCGCCTACCTGCAGCACCTGCGCGACGCGCGCGAGCGTCCCCTCGTCCTCGAGGTCAATGACGAACCTCGCCCCCTGGGCGTGAACGCCATCGCGTCGTGGGCCGGCGCCACCGGTCTCGCCGAAGCGGGTCGGCGCGCCGCGGTCGCGCTCTTGAACGAGGGCGTCGCGATGGCCATCGAAGACGTGAACCTGTGGGCCAAGGTGGACCCGAGTCGCGTCCCCGACCAGATTGCCGCCCTACCCCACGGTCACCCCTACCCCATCGGCCTCTCGTTCCTCAACATCAACGAGTTCCACGTCGTCGAAGGGTGGCAGCTGCGCGGTCACGGGACGCCCTACCTCATCGCCATGTGGTACTGGGAACTACCG
>JAJZFO010000139.1 GCA_021805305.1 Actinomycetes bacterium
TCGGTGAACTCGGGGTCGGTGTTGCCGATGAGGGCGTCGCCACGACTCACCAACCAGTCCAGGTCCTCGTCGGGGAGCCCGAGGAGTCGCCCGAGCATCTTCATGGGCAGTTCACGGGCCACGGCCCTGACGAAGTCGAACTCGCGAGCACCGTCGAGGTTCGCGAGGACCTCTCGCGCGAGGTCGCGGATCGCGTCCTCGTACTCAGCCACCTGTCGAGGGGTGAAGGGCCGAGCGACGATGCGCCGCAGTCGCGTGTGCTCGGGGGAGTCCATCTCCATCAAGGTGCGCCGGGCCTCGGTCTCCTCCTCGTCCATGTCCTCCATGCGGATGCCGAAGCGACTCGAGAAGATCTCGGAGTGGCGACTGACGTAGAGGACGTCGTCATACTTGGTCACGCTCCAGAACCCTCGTCCCTCGGGTTCCTCGGTCCACGCGACGGGCTGATGCGCCCGCAGTTCCTTGAAGACCTCGTGGGGCACACCCTCGCGGTAGGAGTCGTGCGACGTCAGGATCGTCGAGAAGTTGTCCATATAGCGTTCCCCCCAAGGTGACCACCGTGAGTGTTTGTTTGCGGCCAAACGATTTGTAGCACGTTTCGCGCTGCCCGGTGGGTAGAATCGCCTAATGCGACCCTTGATCGGCATCTCCGGACGTCGTTGGCCCGCGTCGCGTCTGGGGGAGTTCCTGCCGCCCGCCATGGCCGACTTGGCCTTTGACCTGCACTTCGCCGATTATGGACACTCGGTCGCCCTGGCCGGGGGGGTGCCCGTCGAGCTCACCCGTGACGCCGACGTCCACGAGGTCATGGCGCACCTGGACGGACTCGTCCTGAGCGGTGGCGCCGACGTGGCTCCGTCGCACTACGACGCCGCGCCGCACGAACAGTTGGGCGAGATCGAGCCCGACCGCGACGAGTGGGAGTTCGCCCTCTACGCCGCCGCGCGCACCAAGGGGATCCCGGTGCTGGCGATCTGTCGCGGGTTCCAGTTGGTGAACGTCGCCCACGGGGGGACCCTCGACCAGCACGTCGAACTCGACGACGGGGTCGGCCACCCCCAATGGGAGGTCGACGGACGAAAGACGACGCACACGGTGAGTTGTCGGCCGAAGTCGCTCATCTCCCAAGTGGTGGGTAACGCACTCGAGGTGAACTCCTTGCACCATCAGACCTTGGCGACCTTGGGCGAGGGTCTGGTCGTGGGAGCCGCGGCCCCCGACGGGGTGATCGAGTCCTTCGCCACCACCGACGAGTCGGTGCTCGCAGTGCAGTGGCACCCCGAATTGCTGCCAGCCCCCGACCCGACCTTCGTCTGGTTGGTGAAGTCGGCCATGGAACTCGCCGATTAGCTGAAGCGAACAAGTCGTCGCCTCCGCGGCGCCGTGTCTAGAGTCGGGTACGGCGACCGGGGGACCATGAACACTTCACCACTACGCGCACTTCTGGTGCTCTCGGAGAACTGGACCCTTCGACCTGCGCCGAACCTGGCCGACCTGGTTGATCTGGCCGTGGAGGCAGAGGCGGTCGGTGTCGACGGGGTGATGATGAGCGATCACGTGGTCCTAGGCGCCGGGGCCAACGCGAGGGGGCTCACGGCCAACCCACGCGAGTACGCGATGCCCGGCAACCAGGACCCCGCGTACCCGTGGCCGAGTCCCTACATGGTCCTGGCGGCCATCGCGGCACGCACGACGAGGCTTCGCCTGGTGGTGGGGGCCCTGATCTCGCCACTACGCCATCCCCTGGTGAGCGCCAAGGACCTGGCCACGCTCGACCAACTGTCCCAGGGTCGCCTGGTGGTCCTACCCACGGTGAGTTGGCACGACGAGGAGTACGCCGCATTGGGGGTGCCCTTCCATCGGCGCGGGGCGATCCTGGACGAGCAGCTCGAGATCTGGCGACGCGCGTGGTCCGGCTCGCCCTTTCACTTCCACGGCGAGCACTACTCCTTCGACGACGTGTGGCTCGAGCCGCGCTGCGTGCGTCGCGAGGGACCGACGTTGTGGTTCGGGGGGTCGACGTTGCATCCGGCGGTGATTCGCCGACTCGTCACCTACGGCGCGGGGTTCAACCCCCTGGGTCAACCACTGCGGCACGAGCTCGTGGCGCTCGACGAGGCGCTGCACGACGCGGGGCGGTCGCGCGACGAGATCGAGATGGTCGGCGGACTGCGGGGGACCTTCCACTCCGCCGACGCCGTGGCCGACCTCGACGAGGCGTTCGAGGGCGTGGGCCCCCAGGTGGACTCGGGCTACCGCACGTTCTGCTTCAAGCCATCGATGTTCACCGACGACCTCGACGGCGTGAGGAGCGTCGCGTCGCGCGTGGTGCGACGACTGGGGGAGTGGGGTTGAGTACTTGACAGGAATCGTTCGCTACCGTACGGTTGCTGGATTGCCCAGGAGGGGCGATGCGGTCCTGGGGGGGAACGAATGTCGCAAGTGTCGAAGTCGTCGTTAGGTGGTGCCAAGAAGCTCACGTTGGTCGACGCCGTCGCCCAGTCGGTGGGCTTCATGGGTCCGGTCTTCTCGATAGCGTTTCTCGTCCCACTGGTGGTGGGCATCACGGCGGCCTCGGGCAACGGGGCGGGCAACGCCGCGGCCCTCTCGGTAATCCTCGCGGCGGTGGGGGTGATCGGCCTCGGCTGGATCATCGCGGAGTACACCAAGAAGATCCAGGCGGCGGGCTCGCTCTACACCTACGTCAGCGACGGACTGGGTGGGCGAGTGGGGGCCGCGGTGGGCTGGCTCTACTACACCGGGATCCTGGCGTTGAGCGCGGGGATCCTCGTGATGATCGGCGGCACGATCCACGACACGCTGCTGGGTGAGTTCAATTTCCACGCGATCGCGTACTGGGGTTGGGACCTGATCTTGTTCGCCCTAGTGGCGGTGGTCATGTACCTGGGCGTGGCCCTGTCGACGCGGCTGCAACTGGTGTTGGCGCTCATCTCGGTCACGGTCGTCCTCATCTTCTCGGTCTACGTGGTCATCAAGAGTGCGGGACTGCACCACCTCGGGTCGGGCTTCTCGCCCAACTCGTCGCCCACCCACTGGAAGGGGGTCC
>JAJZFO010000282.1 GCA_021805305.1 Actinomycetes bacterium
GACGGCGAACGAGGCGGGATAGGAGTCATCGGGCTCGAGCGAGAACGGGGGGTACTGGTCCGTGGCCAAGGCGCTGAAGGAATAGAAGGCGACTCGCCAGGACCAGCGCATCACGCCGACGGTGAAGTTGAAGATCGATCGGGGATAGCGACCCGTGAACAGTATCGCGAAGCCCGAGAACACGGTCAGCGGCATCACGGCCAGCCACAGGAAGGCCAGGATGATGAGGTGCGGCACGATCAGCAAGGGCTTGATGATCCAACGCCAGCGGCTGAGGGACGAATCGAGCCGTCCGTCGGTGCGCGCGGGGTACGCCGGCCGCGGCGACACCACGACCCCGGTCGTCGAGAGTCCGCGTGCGTCGTGCTCGTCTCCCGGGGCCGGTGCGACCCTACGGCGGTCCCGTTCGAGACCCCTCATGGCCATCGCCAGCATCGCGGCGCCCGCCAACAACAAGAGCACCCCCACGACGCCCAGGCCGATGCCCAGAGGGGCGACGAGGCCGGTGTTCGTGCCCACCGAGACCCGGGCCACGACGCCCGGGGCGGCATCGGCCCTCATGACGACCAACGTCCACTTCCCCGACGTCGGTCGCCACGCGACCTGCTGGACGCCGCTTCCCGAGGCCGAGGTCACCCAGAACGCCTCAGTGGCGGGTGACGCGGGAACGCGCTGTCCGCTCACCGACTGATAGACCGCGCGGAACGGGAGGACCTTGACGTCAGTGACCCGATCGTAGGGGACCCCCGACAGGTACCGCTGGACCGACGCGGTGGCGCCAATCCCCACGAACGTGTCGCCCGAGGCGACGTCGGCGCGAACTCGTACCGTGCCCAAGGGATTGATCGAGAGCCAGTCGCTCGGCCCGGGGTTCATCGCGAAGTCGACCGTCGACGTCAGAGCCGAACCACTTGACTCGAACGTCTCGCTCGACGTCGTGAAGTAGCCCGTCGCATCGCGCTGGGTCGCGTTCGCCCAGAGCAATCCGGCGCCGGCACCGGCGCCACCAAGTCCGGCGACGAGGGTGAGCACCCCCGCCGTCACGAGAAGGAATCGGCCAACGCGCATCTTTCGCCTCCTCAGAACCACACCGCGGAGAATCACACTCACATCTACGCGAATTCTCCCTCGGACCGGCTCCGCCGACCAGGGGACAATGGCCTAACGGGTGTGTCGACCCGAGCGGACGTGACGTGAATCCCGGGGCCACCGCGATGAACGGGTACTGGAGTCACGCTCAGGATGCTGGTGCGTCGTCGGGGTTCGCGCGACGACGCAGCACACCGGGCGCGCGCATGGCGGGTACTCGACGCGCCCATCGCCACAGGGCCAGGTCGTAGGAACCCTTGACCACCCCCGCCACCAGTAGCGGGACACCGAGACCGAGACCCTGTAACGCGCCGGCAACCAAGGGGGCGACGGGTCGCACCGAATAGCGCGCAGCGTTGGTCATGGCCGCCGCCGGGGTGCGCTCGGCGGGCGTGGTGATCGTCATGATCAGCGCCTGGCGAGTGGGCGTGTCCATCTGCGACATCGTCGTGCGCAACAACAACAGGGCCGCGGCCACCGCGAAGTTCGGCGCGAACACCATCGACGCCATGACGACATTGCTCGGCAGGTGCGTCCAGACCATGGTCGGCACCAGTCCGCACCGTCGAGCGAGGACGGGAGCGGCGAGTACCGACACGGACTGCATCATCGAGACGAAGAAGAAGAGCCACCCGAGCGACACCAGGGACACCCCGTAACGTTCGACCATGTAGTAGGAGAGGAAGCCGGTGGTGACCAGCCCACCACCCGCCGCGTCGACCGCGAAGAGCGTCGCGAGGCGACGCACCACCGCGCGCGACGGACCCAGCGTGGCGCGCGCCCTCGCGCCGGTGACGCGGCCGCGCTCGACGGGCGACTCGACCAATGACGTGAGCCCCCACGCGCACAGGACACCGGCGAGCCCGACCGGCACCAGCGCCAGAAAGAGCCCCGCATGCCCCGCGGCGCCGTGGGCCGAGGTCCCGGCGCCCGCCGCGCCCAGGGCCCCCAGGGCGCCGAAGGCCGCCCCGGCGGCGTTGTAACGCCCGTACACGCGTCCCGTCCCGGCGTCCTCCGTGGCCAGCATCACCTGTTCCAAGGTGCTGGCCGCCCCGTTGTCGACGACGTCCGTCGACAAGGTCCCGGTGATCGCCACGCAGAACAAGACCCAGAGCGGTGGGTTGAGGGCGACGATCGTACCGGCCACCGCGACCCCCAGGAAGAAGAGGGCGTAGGAACGCCGACGGCCGAAGCGGTCGGCGTACGCCCCCACCACCAGGGAAGCCAGCGCGCTACCGGCAATCAGGGTGGCCAGGAGAAGCCCCGCCGTCATCGCCCCCACTCCGCGTTGCGCCAAGGTCGCCCCGAGGACCACTGAGGTGAATCCGTAGCCAAGTCCCCGGACCGCCTGTCCGGTCACGAGCAGTCGCGTGTCGCGACTGAGGACCCGGGCCATCACCCCAGTCTGACCGACGAGGCGCCGACCTTCGAGCGGCGCCACCGCCAGAATGATCCTGGGGCGCCGAATAGTTATAGAATAATAAAGACTATGCCGACTCCGAGGACATTGACTGACGCATTCGCCTCCGGAACGCTGAGTCGTCGACGCCGCATCGGCATCCTGCTCATCTGCTCGATGAGCCTGCTGATCGTCGGACTCGACGTCACCATCGTCAACGTCGCCCTTCCCCAGATCGGTCGGAGCTTCCACGCACCGCTCTCGGGCTTGCAGTGGACCGTGGACGCCTACACCCTGGTGTTGGCCAGTCTGCTGATGTTGTCAGGGTCCACCGCCGATCGCCTGGGTCGCCGTCGGACCTTCGTCCTGGGTCTGATCACCTTCTCGCTGGGCTCGCTCCTGTGCAGCATGGCGCCGAATCTGACGACGCTGATCATCTTTCGCATGATGCAGGCCGTGGGCGGCTCGATGCTCAATCCCGTGGCGATGTCCATCATCACCAACACCTTCACCGATCCGCGCGAACGAGCCCAGGCGATTGGCGTGTGGGGGGCAGTCGTGGGGATGTCGATGGC
>JAJZFO010000125.1 GCA_021805305.1 Actinomycetes bacterium
AAACCGCCGATGACGTCGAGCTCGTGGTCGATTTGCCGCCACGCACCAGGGACGCGCTCACGTTCGCGCGGGCCGTACTTTCGTGTCGCACCCTCGTGCACCAACGCCGTCAGATATCCCTGTTCATCCATCCCCACCGGGGTGCGGAACGCGGGCAGGTTCGGCGCCACTAGACGCAGGTCGAATGCCAGTTCGGCGCCGATCTCCCCCGCGCGATCCACCACTCCGGGCCAGCGCGCGAAACGGCGGCGCTGCTCGGCGTCACTGCGCAGGTGCGCCAGCGGGGAGGCCGGGAGCCAACCCTGCATCTCCTCGAGCTCGCGACGCGCACGAATCGCCGCGACGACGTTGGCGCGCGCGAAGTCCTCGGGCCGTGCGTAATGCGCGTTGCCCGTCGCCACCAGGTCCACGTCGTGACGTACCGCCAACTCGGCCAAGACGTCATTTCGGGCGACGTCCTCGAAGTGCCCGTGGTCCCAGATCTCGACGGCGAGGTTCTCGCGCCCGAAGCGTTCGATCAAACGCAGTAGTTCACGCTCGGCGGCGCGCGGTCCCTCCGCCAGCAACGCCCGGGAGAGCGGCCCCTTGCGACACCCGGTCAGGATCAGCCATCCGTCGGCACGGCTGGCGACCTGGTCGAGGCTGAGTTGTGGCACCCCCTTCTCCCCACGCGCGAGGTGCGCCTCACCGAGCATCGTCGAGAGAGTCCGATACCCCTCGGGCGAGCAAGCCAACACGACGAGATGATCGCCCTGGGGATCGGGGACACCGACGCGATCGTCACGAGCGTCGATCGTCAATTCCGCGCCGAATATCGTGGGCAGTCCCAGCGCCCGAGCCGTCTCGGCGAAGCGCACCACGCCGTAGAGCCCGTGGTGGTCGGTGAGGGCGAGGCCCGACAACCCCAGACGCACGGCTTCGGCGACGAGCTCCTCGGGGTCGCTCGCGCCGTCGAGAAAACTGAAGCCCGAATGAGCGTGCAACTCTGCGTAGACGGCCATCAGTCGTAGATCCCCACGAGCCACCAGCGCCCGGCCTCGGCGCAGAGCAGCATCGCCTCGCCGCTGTCGAGCAGTACCTGCACGTGCGCGCGTCGCCGCCCACTCGCCCACCAACGCTCCACCAACGGCCAGGGGCCGGCGAACCACACGACGTCGCGGCGCGAACCCGGCACGAGCACCAACGTCACCGGCGCCGCGCTGAGCGAACCCCGCGCACTCACGTGCACCGGCCCCTGCTCACCATCTCGTAGCTCCACCGCCACGGGCTGATGCAATGACGTGATCGGTGAGGGGCCCGCCAATTGACCGGGCCACGGCGCGCCGTCGCGGTGATCACTCGACGGTGAGCCCCAGGGGGTGAGCGAGGCACGGTCCTGCGGGGCCCGCCCTCCGTGTAGGCGCGCCACTAACACGCCATCGGGTCCTAGACGACGACGCACCCGATGTGCCGCCGCCCGGGCGCGATCGTCGCCAGCGCTGCGCTGGCCGAAGAAGCTCACCTGCTCGTCACCCCTGGTGTCCTCGCCGCGCGCGCGACGCAACCGAGCGGCTAAGCGCGTGTCGCGCTGCCCGGGCAGTTCTGTCAGTTCCCCGCGCGCCACGCGATGTAGCACCCCGACCGCGGCACTGAAGCGCTCGGCGACGCGTGCCGTGTCGAGGTCGGCGAAGTCGCCGACGCTGTGGATCCCGAGTCGACGCCCCGTCGTGGCGAGTTCCTTATGGCCCAACGTCGCCAGTGACTGAGCGCGACGAAACGCCGTCGTCTGTCCTGCGCTCAGTACCACCCCTTGGCGAGCCGCCAACTCGGCGCAGAAGAGCCCTTCGGCCACCCCGAGTGCGACCTCGAGACCGAGCACGTCACGTACGCTCTGACGTACCGCGGCGAGGACCGCCTCATCGCCTCCGAAGAACCGACTCGGCCCGCGCAGGGGCAGGGTGCACAATCCGAGCCGCACGGGTTCGACGAAAGGACACAGCACCTCCAGTGCGTCCAGGACGTGGAGGAAGTCGCGCACGGACGACCCGTCAGGCCGCTCCTCACTCAGCGGCTCCACCCAGAGCGCAAGGAGCCGCTCCACCTATCGCGCCACCGCCTGACCCCGAGCGTCGGGCACCATCACCACGTGCTCACCACGGTGTTGCGCCTCGCCACGTCCACTGACGTGCAACGTCACGTACCGCGCGTCGAGATGCGAGGACATGGTCCACCGCGAACTGGTGAGATGAAAGGAGAGGTCCGCCGGCAACGGCCAAGGCGCACGCGGTTCCGTGAGGACGATGAGGACGATCCCGCGCTCGCGGACCCGATCCATCAACTTGCGGGCGGCGCCGTGCGGCGCGCGCGACGGCGGTCGCACGATCAGCAGGTCGACGCCGTCGAGTAGATCGGCCGCCGCTTCGGCCCACGCGCCCCGCGGTCGTGGCACGAACAAGACCCGACGTAGATCGACCCCCAGGTCGGACATCGCCACCACGCCAGGGTCGTCCACCCCTACCACGGCCGCCCAATGGCCCTTGGAGCTGGCATCACTCAGCAGACTCAGGCCCACGCTAAGCCCACCGAGCCCCGGTTGGGCGTGGACCACCACGGTGGAACCACGCCGCAGACCGCCACCGGGAGCCAAGGACGCCCAGGGCTCGGAAAGAGGAACGAGACGAGACTTCGCGAGGGTGACGGGGCGTAACGTCGCCACTAGATCATCCGAGAGGCGAGGACGGGAAGGTGAAAAAGCGAACATATGTTCGTAAGAGTAGCCACTCTCCGTCACATGCGCCAATGGCCCTATTGTCGCTGGGGAAGGGAGTCCCATGTGCGGCCGTATCGCCCTCTTTAGCCCACCGATCCGCTTCGCACGGTTCCTCGACGCCACTCTGAGAGCCGACCTCGAGGACGAGATACGCCCTAGTTGGAACGTCGGACCCCAACGCTCGCTCCTTGGCGTCACCGAGCACGACGACACGCGGGTCATGGACCGCTACCGCTGGGGACTGCTCCCCAGTTGGGCCAAGGAGCCGGCCGTGTCGAACCGACTCTTCAACGCCCGTGGGGAGACGGTG
>JAJZFO010000189.1 GCA_021805305.1 Actinomycetes bacterium
GATTACTCACATGATCCCTCAAGACACCCCAGCGCGTGCGCGCCGGGCGAACGACCCCTCGTTGCTGATCCTCACCAGTCTCGCGGGCGGCCCTAAGCACGGGTACGCCCTCTCGCGCGACATCGCCACTTTCGCGGGCGTCGCGCTGGGTCCGGGCACGCTCTACGGGGCCATCACCCGACTCGAGGAGAGCGGACTCATCGCGGCCGAGCCCGAGGTCGAGCGCCGTCGGCCCTACCGCCTCACGGCCGAGGGCGCCGCCGCGCTCGACGCGGCGGTCCGAGAGATGTCGCGCCTGGCGGCCGTGGGGGAGAAGCGCCTCCGGGGTCTGAGTTGGGAGATGGCGTGAGCCGTCGGCGCCGGCGGGCCCGGCTCGTCGCGCGCTGCTACCCCGCGTCGTGGCGCGAGCGTTACGGTGAGGAACTGGTCGAGCTCTTGGAGGACTCCTACGGTGACGCGGCGATGAGCGTACGCGCCGTCGTCGATCTCGCACGAGGGGGACTGCGACAGCGCTGGCGCGCGACTGCGCTCACCTGGGGCGTCGCGCGCGGCGCGACGCCCGAGGACCGCGCTCGCGGGGGCACCCTGGGGGTGGGCGTGGCGTGGGCCCTCACGATGCTCGCCGGTTTGCTCTTCGCGAAGTTCAGCGAGCACTGGGACGCCCTGACGCCGCCTTCGCGTCGGGCGGTGCCGGGGGCCGCGGTGATCACGATGCAGGCGGCCGCGGTCCTCGGCGCGCTGGCGTGTGCGTCGACCCTGGTCGTGTCGAGACGGGCGCTGGTGCGCGTGGCCGCGCGGTCGGGTTGGTCGAGGGTGGTCCGGCCGCTGCGACCCGCCGCCGTCGCGCTACTGGTCTTCGCCGTGACGACCGGCGCCGTGGTGCGCTGGGCCCATCACCTCTCGGCCGCCCAGCGCAACGGGGCGAGCGCCCGCTACACGCACGCCTTTCTGGCCTGGGGGGCCCTCGGGGCCGCGTGCGTGCTGATCGCCGTCGTCGCCGCGGCGCGCCTGGCCGCGGGCCTCGAGTACTCGCGACACGAGTTGCGTCAGCTCGCCGCGGTCGACCTCCTCGCGACGACGGCGTTGGGTGTGGTCGTGGCGTCGACGGTCCTGTGGTGGGTGTCGCTCTCGGGCGGCGCCAGCCACTTCTTCGCCCATTCGCTCGGCGCGACGGGAGGCGTGTCGGTGCCCATGCTCCTCGTGGTGCTCGCCATGATTCTCGCCCTCGCCCTCGCCCTCTGGGGCACGCGGCGCGCCCTGGGCGAGGTGCCTCCCGGCGCACTCGCCGATGCACCGGCGTAGGTCCGCATCCGTCTCTCCTCGAGGGTTTCACGTCGTTCGTCGACGTCGACTCCGCAGCATCTCTCAGCGGGCCACGTCAGTGGAGCAGACTAAGAGGTAGGGCGCGAGGACATCGGGGGGTGACGTGAGTTCTTCGCAGGATCTGACGCAGTCCAAGGAGTTCACGCAGGAGCGTCGGGCGCTCAGCCTCTCGATCGTGATGGGGATGGCCCTCGCCATCGTCGGGATCTCCATCGGCATCGTCGGGGGCTCGCAGATCGTGCTGTTCGACGGCTTCTACACCTTCTTGGGCATCGGGCTCACGTGGATGGCGATGCGCATCTCGCACCTGGTGGAGGAGGGTCCGACCGTGCGCTACCCCTTCGGGCGCGAGGCACTGGTGCCCTTGATCATCGGCATCGAGGGTGTCGCGCTACTGGCCACGTGCGCCTACGCCAGTTTCAACGCGGTGATCTCGATCATCAACGGCGGCACCGCGGCGCCGGACGGTTGGAGCTTCAGTTACGCGGTGATCTCACTCGTCATCCCCTCGTTCATCTGGTGGCGCCTGCGCCACGTCGCGCAGCGATCCGAGCTGGTGCGCGCCGAGGCGACGCAGTGGCTCACCGGCGCGGGGCTCGGTCTCGCGATCCTGGTGGCCTTCATCGCCGCCTCGCTCATGGTGGGAACCCACTGGGCCGCCGGGGCGAGGTACGTCGACCCCTCGCTGGTGATCGGCGCCTGTGTCCTCTTCGTGGTCCCGCCCGCGGGAATGGTGCGCGCGACTTTCATTGAGCTGATCGAGGGGGTTCCGGACCCGCAACTCCAGGAGACCGCGACCTTGGCCCTGGACCACGTCGCGACCCAGTTCGGCCTCTCGGACCGTCACCTGCGCATGACCAAGATCGGTCGCAAGTTCTACGTGGAGATCGACTTCGTGGTCGACGCGTCGTGGACGGTGGCGCAGTCCGACCAGGTGCGACGAGTGCTCTTTCGCATGCTCAAGTCGATCCCCCACGACCTGTGGCTGACTCTGGAGTTCACCGCGGATCGTGCGTTGGTGGAGTGACGTGCCCGGCGCCCGGGAGCCCTCGTCGGCGAACGTTTGCGCCGCGGCGAGATCGCATCATCATTTCTCGACGAGTCCCCCCGGCGCTTGAGCACGACGTTTGACGAAATCGGTGATGCTCTGGGACAGGTCCCCGTGGGGGGCGAAACTGGTGTGGCGCAGCTCGGCGGTGTCGACGGCCACGCGCCCATCGACGGCGTCGAGGATCTGACGATTGCCGGTGGCGGCGGTGAAGGACCACGTGGCGATGTTGGTGGCGTACTCGAGGGCGCGCGCGCGCAGTTGGTCGCGTCCGACGATCTCGGTGACCAGTCCGATCGACAGGGCGGTGTCGGCGGAGAGTTCACGACCGGCGAGGAACATGGCGCGAGCGAAACTCTCGCCGATGACCTCCTTGACGAGTCGCACGCCCGCCTCGGAGTAGACCAGCCCGAGTTTGGCGGCGGGCACCGCGAACCTCGTCTCGGGGCTGGCGATTCGCACGTCCGCGGAGAGGGCGAGCTCGAGGCCGCCCCCGATGACGTTGCCCTGCAGGGCCACGACGATGGGCAACACCGAGGTGCGCAGTGTGGCGAAGTTGCGTTCGTGGGCGATGAGGTCGTCGGCGGTGCCGCGTGAGGCCTCGACCAGGTCGTAGCCGGCGCAGAAGTCCGGTGGCTCCGCGGTGATCACGATCACCCGTGTGCCGTGCGGCGGTGTCGCGACGAGCTGCTCGATCTCGTCGATGGTGGAGCGTCCGAGGACGTTGCGACGCGCGCCGCCGCTGAGGCGGATCTCGAAGACCCCGTCCTGGGCCTTGTGCGTGATCAACGTCGTCGCCGGTGGGACGGCCAGGCGCGGATGGCGTCGGGCGCGCAACCACCTGGTGGACCGTCGCCAGCGATTGTCGATCCTCGTGCGCGTCAGCGACACCGTTCGACCGATTCGAGTCATGGTGCTCACGTGATCCCCTTCTCCATCTCACGCGGTCGCTTCGTGGACCCGACGCGGACGGGACTCGATCGGCGCCCGACTAGACATCGCCCAGCAGCTCCCGGCGGACCTGCGAGGAGTGCTCACCCAGGGTGGGCGGCGCTAGGCGCAGGGAGACCTCACTGCGCCCGAAGCGCAAGGGACTGCCCGGCAGCTCGACCGTGCCGAGGGTCGAGTGTTCGGCTCGCCAGACGAGATTCTGTTGGCGCACCTGATCGGTAGCGTAGACCTGGTCGATGGTCTTGACCTGGCCGGCGGGCACCCCCGCCTCCTCGAAGGTGGCCAACCAGTGGGCGACGCTGCGGGACTTGAGTGCCGGCGCCATGAGTTCGTGCAGTTGGTCACGGTGGGCGATGCGCTGCGCGTTGGTGACGAAGCGCTCATCGTCTTCTTCGACGTTCACCAGGGGCGCGAAGCGAGACCAGATGGCGTCGTTGCCGACGGCGATGACGATGGGGGCGTCCATGGCGTCGAAGACCCCGTAGGGACAGACCGTCGGGTGCTGGTTGCCCGAAGGTGGGGGGACCTCGCCCGCCACCAGGTAACGGGTGCCCTGGAAGGTGTGCAGTCCGATCTGACCGGCCAGCAGTGACGTCGAGACGCGCTGACCGCGACCACTGGTGGCCCGTTCCACCAGTCCCGCCAGGATGCCGATGGTGCCGTAGAGGGCGGCCGTGATGTCGGCGATGGGCACACCCACTTTGAGCATCGGGCCCTCGGGCGTGCCGGTCACGGACATCAGTCCGCCCTCGGCCTGGAGGATATGGTCGTATCCGACGCGTCGGCTGTCGGGGCCGTCGTCGCCGAATCCGCTGATGGAGAGCCGCACGAGTGAGGGGTTGATCGTCTCGAGTTCCGCGTCGCCCAGACCCAGTCGATCCATGACCCCGGGACGGAAGTTCTCGATGACCACGTCGGCCCACGTGAGGAGTTCTTCGATGAACGGCCTCTCGGCGGGGTCCTTGAGGTCGATGGCGACGCTGCGTTTGTTGCGATTGGCCGAGAGGAAGTACGTGCTCTCGCGGCCCTCGGCGGTGTCGATGAAGGGTGGGCCCCACTTGCGCGTGTGGTGACCACTACCCGGTTGCTCGATCTTGATGACGTCGGCGCCCAGGTCACCCAGGATCATGGCGGCGTAGGGTCCCGCGAGCACCCGCGAGAGGTCGAGCACGTGCAGTCCCGACAGCGGACCGCGCGACGTGGGTGGACTCGGGGGAGAGGTATCAACGCTCAACTGGTTCGTTCCTGTTCATTCGTTTCGGTTCCTCGTGTCGCGGACGGGACCCTTCGCAGCACCACGACGGTGGCGTGGCGCTGCGAAGGGTCCGCTACGGCGACTACTTGATGCCGTCGGCCCTGAGGACCGCGAGGCACGAGGCCGTCGTGGTGCAGTTCGTCACGTCACCCAGCACCTTGGCCGACAGGGCTGTGCCCTGGACCTCGTTGCCCGTGCTCGCGTTGGCGATGAAGGGCGCGTACGGACCGAAGGTGTTGTGGAACTTGTTGTAGTCGATGCTGCCGCTAGCGCCCTCGTAGTTGATCTTCTTGTGAGCCTTGAGCAGATTGACGCAACTGGCGTACGAGTAGCACGCCGTCCCCGGCGGGTTGGTCACCTTAGTCATGTCAGCGGCGACCGTCGTGCCGTTGAACGTCTTGGCGTAGGTGTCAGCCAGCGCGAGCGAGATCACCGCGTCGTAGGCGTAGTTGGCGCCCGAGAGGGGACCCGCCGCGGCCTGACTCGGGAACATCTTCTTGAATCCCGCCATGAACACGTTGTTCGCCGTCCCGGTCACCGACGTACCCATGACCGAGGTCAAGGTGGAGTGCGCGCGGGCCGTGCCGAAGGCCTTGATGTAGTCGCTGCTCGTCGTCACGTCAGTGCCGATCCACGGGATCTTCGAGCCCAGTTGGCTGAACTCCGTCGACAGGACGGCCACGGTGGGCGCGTCGGTCTGCGAGAAGATCACCTGGGGCTTGTCCGAGATCACCTGGGCCACCGTATTGGTGTAGGACGACTGGTCCGCCGTGATGATGTAGGTGTGCACCACCGTGCCGCCGAGCTTGATGAAGGTCGACCTCACCGGCGCGACGATGGTCTGGGCCGCGGCGTCGGAGTAGAAGAGCAGGTCGGCCCTCTTGTAGCCCTTGATGTGCGCGTAGGTGGCCATGGCCACGCCGAGCTGGGAGTCCGACGGACTGTCGCGGAACAGGTACGGGTCGGTCTGGTGGTCACGACCGGTGTCGCCCCCCTGGAACTCGTCGATGATCTTGTTCGCCTTCAGCACGGGTTCGACCGCGTTGATCTCCTGAGTGGTGGGACCGATGATGCCCGCGATCCCGCCGCCCGACAGCAGCTTGAGCAGAGCGGTCTTGCCTTCCACCGGGTCACAGCCGGTGTCGCCCTGTGGAATCGACAACTTCTTGCCGAGCACGCCGCCTGCGGCGTTGACCTGCGCCTGGGCGATCTGAGCACCTTGGTAGATGCCTTCGCCCAAACTGGCCAGCGGTCCCGTGAAGCACGACAACACGCCGTAGGACACGGTCCCCGACGAGGCCCCCGCGCTGGTACTGAATCCTGTCGTCATTCCCGTCCCGAGCAGTGTCGCGAGCGCCACGGCGCTCGACACCGTTCGTGCGGAGACGAACCTGTTTGTCTTTCTCACTTCATTCCCCCCTTTGGTTTGTTGCTCTCTAACGAGACCTCATTGGCATCACCACTTACGACATCCGACCCACGTAGAGGTCGATCACCTCCTGGTCGTGCAGCAATTCGTGCGCGGGACCGTCGAGGCGGTTCTTGCCCAGAACGAGCACGTAGCCCCAGTCAGCGTGGCGCAGCGAGCGTCGGGTGTTCTGTTCCACGACGCAGATCCCCACGCCGGTGGCGGCCACCGCCTCGATCTGTTCCCAGAGAGCCTTCTGGAACAGCGGCGAGAGGCCCGCGCTCGGCTCGTCGAGCAGCATGACCTCGGGATCGAGCATGAGACCGCGAGCCATCGCGAGCATGCTGCGCTGTCCGCCGCTGAGCGCACCCGCCTTACGTCGAAGCGACTTACGCAGATCGGGGAAGAGCTCGCAGAGCTCTTCGATGCGTTCGTGGACCCCGTGGCGCCTGATGTAGCCCCCCATCTCCAGGTTCTCCCTCACGGTGAGGTCGGGGAAGGTGTTGGCCACCTGTGGGACGTAGGCGAGTTTGTGCTGGACGAGCTTCTCCGGCGCCATATTGGTGCAGTCCTTGTCGAGCAGGAGGACGTGACCGCTCGACACCTTGATCACGCCCATGATCGCCTTGAGGAGCGTGGACTTGCCGGCGCCATTGGGTCCGACGATGGCGGCGATCTTTCCCTTCTTCACCTCGAGCGACACGCCGTCGATGATGGGGGGGCCGCCGTAGCCGGCGCTCAGTCCCGCGACGCGCAGGACGGTGGGGGGGTCGACCAGGGTCTCGCTCATTCGTCGTCGTTTCCTAGGTAGGCGTCGACCACGCGGCTGTTGTCGCGCAGTTCGCTGAAGTGGCCCTGGGCGATGACCGTGCCGAGGTCCATGACCACGACCTCGTCACAGGTCTTCTCGATGAAGGGGAGGTTGTGCTCGACGACGATCACCGTCGAACCCGCACGCTTGAGTTCGCGGATCGCCTCGCCGATACGTTCGCCCAGCACCGGATTGACCCCGCCCATCGGCTCGTCGAGGATGGTCAACCGGGGCTTGGCGGCGGCGATGCGAGCGAACTCGAGGAGGCGCTTTTGACCCCCGCTCAGTCCCGACGCGCGCGAGTTGCGCACACCGTCCAAACGGTAGTGCGTCATGAGCTCGAAGATCTCCTCGCGCTCGGCGGTCTCCTCGCGGCGTAGTCGTCGAGCTCCGGTCAGGGTGCGCCAGATCGACTCTCGATGGAGCGCGGAGCGACCGACGCGCACGTTGTCGATCACCGACAGGTCGCGCCATTCGCGCGGCGTCTGGAACGTCCTGATGAGACCCATGCGCGAGATGACGTCGGGGCGTCGCCCCACGATGTCCTGACCCGCGAATCGCACGCTGCCCGCGTCGGGTCGTTCGAATCCTGACACGAGGTCGATGAGGCTGCTCTTGCCTGCTCCGTTGGGCCCGATGAGGCCGACCACCGCACCTTCATCGATCGACATCGAGCACTCGCTCACCGCCACGACGCCCCCGAAGGCCTTGGTCAGGTCCTTGACCTCGAGCAGCGGGGTCGTCACGGGGTCACCTCGTCGCTGCTCGACATCGTGGTGGGGTCCACCACGGGAGTCGCTAAGGAGGCGGTCCCCGGTGAGGTGCTCGTCGGCGTCACGCGGGAGGTGTCGGAGTTGCGCGAGGACGACTGCAAGAGTCGCTCCGGCCACGAACGACGGGGCAGGGTGCCGTCGTCGCCCAGGCGCTCGGGCAGTAGACCGCTGGGACGGAACTTGAGCATGAGCACGATCAGTAGTCCGATGAGGATCTGTCGCAGTGCCGGTCCGAGTTCGGGCCGCGCGGCGGGAGAGGGGATGTAGCGGGTCAGCTCGACGAAGCCGACGTAGACGATGAAGGACCCGAGGATCACCCCTTTGGGATTCCCTCGGCCCCCCACGAGGATGGCGGCGTACAGGACGAAGATCTCCGTGGGTCGCCAGTCCAGTGGGTTGAAAGCGCCGATGTAGGCGGCGAAGAGTCCGCCCGACAGTCCCGCGAGGCCCGCGCCAAACAGATACGTACGGTACTTGGCCCAAAAGACGTTGCGCCCGTAGACCGAGGCCGCTCGTTCGTCGTCGCGCACCGCGCGGACCATTCGCCCGAAGGGACTGACCGAGAGGCGTTGGACGACGAGGTACACGATCACCAGGACGAGCAGGCAGAACCCGAGGAAGAGGTAGTGGTAGGCGTTGTAGGAGAGGCCACCACCTAATGGGTCGAAGAGCCCGTACACGCCGTTGTACCCGTTGAACAGCGGTGTGTAGTTCTCCACGGCGTAGTAGATCGCCCACACCGCTCCGAGGGTGGTGATCGAGAAGTACACCTCGCGCAGGCTGCGCAGTGCGATCGCTCCGATGATGGCGGCGAAGGCCACGACGACGACCACCGCGATCACGACGGCGACGGGATAGGGGAGGTGCCAACCGAGTATGTACTCCACGGGCGACTGGGGCTTGCCGATGGTCATGACGATCGTCATGTAGACGCCGAGGGCGAAGTAGGCGTACGCCGACAGGTCGAAGTCGCCGGCCCAGCCCCAGATCATGTCGATGCCCAGCGCCAGCACCGCGAAGATGGTGGCCTCGGTGAGGATGGCGGTCCAGTATTGCAGCATCAGGCACGCACCATCTGGGCCGAACCACGCACGAAGATGCCGTTGGGTTTGATCAGGAGCATGACCACGAGGAAGCCGAAGGCGATCACCAACTGGTACGCCGAGGACACGTAGGTGCCGGCGATGGACATCACCAGACCGAGCGTGAGCGCCCCTCCCAGGGTGGCGTAGGGACGCCCCAGACCTCCGCCGACCGCTGCGGTGATCGACAGGAGTAAGAACCCGTTGCCGATGGTGGGTGAGATGGTGCCGACGGTCTCGCCGTAAAGGAATCCCGCGAACCCTGAGACCGCGCCCGCCACGGCCCACGTGCGCATCACGATTCCCCGTGCCGGGATTCCACTCACCTGGGAGAGTTCACGGTTCTGCGACACGGCACGCAGGGCCTTGCCCAGTCGCGTGCGCTGTAGCAGGACGTAGATGAGGAACGCGACGAGGACCGCCGAGACCATGACCTCGATGGTGAGGGTGGTCCAGTAGAAGGGTCCCACGTGCAGGAGGTTGCCCTGGGAGAAGGCGTACGAGAGGCTGGCACCGCCGAAGATGATCAGGAGCAGGTTCTGCAGCACCAACGACACCCCGAGGGTGGCGATCAGTGTCGAGAGCGACTTCTGGTTGCGGAATCGCTCGATCACCGTCCAGTTCATCGCCACCGCGGCCAACGAGCCGAACACGGTGGCGATGATCGCGCAGACGTAGATGTTCTGATGGAGATTCACCTCACTGACGTAGGCGGCGTAGGCACCAATAGTGAGCACTTCACCGTGGGCCAAGTTCACGACCCGGCTCACCGCGTACTCCAGGGTGAACGCCACTGACGAGAGGGCGAGGATCGCGGCGACCGCAAGACCCTGCCCCAGGCTGATCCAGAAAATATTCATGTCCCCCCGAACATCCCCGGCGCTTTGTACTCACGATTGGTGACGCTTACTAGTGAGTAACTTCGTCCGAGTGGTGCAGAACGTAACACAATTCGAAAGAGAAATCGTGAAGTTTCCGTGAAGATATCGAAGTTCGAGCCGATTCTTGGTCTAGAAGCCTCGACCAATTTGGTTGGCAACCTCGTAACCAAATTGGTCGGTCACGCAACGCCATCGATGTCGTTCGCAAATGCCACCAAGGACGTTCGAGAGGCGCCCGAGCTCCAGGCCCGGCGAAGTCCTCGGCGGCGGAGACGGCCACGCTCAAGAACTCGCCGATCCGTCCATCGGGTATCCACCAGCGGCGATGGTCGCAGCCACGGCGCGCACGCGCCGGTCGGTGGAGATGCCGGGAATCGAACCCGGGTCCGTCTGCTTCTTGGTGATCCTTCTCCGAGCGCAGCCCACAGGAAGTTGTCGGGATCACCACCACTGTGTGCGCCAGCGGTGATCCGTAGTTAGCTAAGTTGTCCCGACCACACCACTAGCGAGTGTCGAAGGTGAGTCCCACTTTTTTGACGCCCGTAATCTGCGCCGCGGGACTGGGCACAGGTGGACGTTGCTGCCTAAGCAGCAAGCACAAGCTGAGGCTTGGCGTTTATTTTTTGTTTCCGGCTCTTTAGCGTGGCTCCGGAGACCACGGCTCGCTTCTCTCACCTCAACGTCAGACGTCGAAACCAATCATCCCCTCGTCAGTTCCGACCAATCTGGCCGGGAATCAATTCTACCGCAGGGGGCCGCGGAAATGTCAGGAGAATTTCTCGGCGTTCCTGATGCTGCGCGCGATCTCGCGATTGGCGTCGCGCGCGGCGATGGCCTGGCGGCGGTCGTGTTGCTTTCGACCCTTGGCCAGGGCGATCTCCACCTTGGCCCGGCCGTCGCGGAAGTACATCTTGAGTGGCACGATGGTCAGGGGCTGGGTCTTGGTCTTTTCGATCAAGCGCAGTAGTTCGTGGTGGTGCACCAGGAGCTTGCGGCGTCGATCCGGATCGTGGCTACCGAATCCGGCGGCGAAGGCCCAGGGCGGGACGTGGGACTGGAACAACCACAACTCACCCTCGT
Organism: Actinomycetes bacterium; assembly: GCA_021805305.1. The sequence continues at coordinate 10,613 of JAJZFO010000189.1, forward strand.
CGACCCTGGCGTAGGCCTCGGCGATCTGGGCCTTGCCCTCACGCAGGGATTTCACCTCAGAACCGGTGAGGACGATGCCGCACTCGAGGGTCTCGATGATCTCGTAGTCGTGGCGGGCTCGCCGATTCGTGGCGACGACGCGGTCGCCCCCGGCGGCGTCGGACTTCGCCTTGGCGCGCCGTTCTTGCATCTGCTTCGCGCGGGCCATGCACTCAGCGTACCCAGGACGCGCGCCAGGGGACTTCACTATGGTGGCAAGGATGCTCACGATCACCGCCAGCCAGCGCGCCGCCATGCTCGCCACCTGCATCCGCGCCCTCCCCGACGAGGGCTGCGGACTGCTCCTGGGCACGAGCGAGGGCGTCGTCGTGGAGGTCGTCGCGAGCGACAACATCGCGGCGTCGGCCAAGGTCTACGAGATCGACCCCAAGGTACTCCTGCGCACCTTTCGTCGCGCCGACGACGAGGGCCTCGAGGTCGTCGGCGTCTTCCATTCCCACACCCACTCCGCGGCGTACCCCAGCCCGACGGACATCCGCCAGGCGCCCGACCCGGCCTGGCACTACGTCCTCGTCTCCCTGGCGCAGGTACCCAGCGAGCTGCGCAGCTACTCCATCGTCGAGGGCGAGGTCGTCGAGGAGCTGGTCCGCGGCGAGGGGTTGGCCCCCGAGGAGACGTCGCCTCGCCCGTCCGATCACTGAATCCGCGTGGTCGCAGATACACCGCGACGATCGTCGCGGGTCACGCGGGCAGCGTACGACGATTAAAGTTGACGGGGTTGGTCAGGTATTGAATTCGTCGTCGAAAAGAGATCTCATGTCAGCACTGCTGCGTATCCCCACCGTCCTGCGTCCGGCCATGGGCGGGGCCACGAGCATCACGGTCGAGGGGTCGACCATCGGGGCGGTCCTCTCCGACGTGACCGCGCGCTTCCCGGCCGTGAAGGGCCAACTGCTCAACGACGACGGTTCGCTGCACCGCTTCCTCAACGTCTACGTCAACGACGACGACGTGCGCTACCTCGGCGGCGTCGACGCGCCCGTCGCCGAGAGCGACGAGATCACCCTGCTCCCCGCCGTCGCCGGGGGGGCGAGGTAGTGGCTCGCTACGCCTCGGTGCTCGACCTCATCGGCGACACGCCGATCGTCGACGTCAGTGCGCTCTCGCCGAAGTCCAACGTCACCATCCTGGCCAAGCTCGAAGGGCGCAATCCGGCGGGCTCGGTGAAGGACCGTGTGGCGATCTCCCTGATCGACGCCGCCGAGGCGCAGGGTGCGCTCGTGCCGGGCGAGCCCGACCAGGTACTCATCGAGCCCTCCTCGGGGAACACCGGTATCGCCCTGGCCATGGTCTGTCGTCTGCGGGGTTATCACCTCAAGGTCGTCCTGCCCTCGAACGTGTCCCCCGAGCGGCGACAACTGCTGGTCGCCTGGGGGGCCGAGATCATCGACTCGCCCGGCACAGAGGGTTCCAACGGGGCGGTGCGCCTGGCGCAGCGCCTCGCGAGTGAGCACCCCGAGTGGGTCTTCCTGTACCAGTACGCCAACCCGAGCAATCCGCTCGCGCACTATCGCTCCACGGGGCCCGAGATCCTGCACGACGTCCCCGAGATCACGCACTTCGTCGCGGGCCTGGGCACCTCGGGCACGCTGATGGGCGTGGGGCGCTACCTCAAGGAGAACAAGCCCGACACCCAGGTCTGGGCGGTCGAACCGCCGAGTGGCGAGATGGTGGACGGACTGCGCAGCCTCGACGACGGCTATATCCCGCCGATCTTCCTCGATAACCACGGGGCC
>JAJZFO010000203.1 GCA_021805305.1 Actinomycetes bacterium
GTCTTCAACGACCCCCTCGCCTCGGCCGGTGAGCCCGTCAGCGCGCCGCACCTTCGTCACGACGAGCGCTGGGCCCTCGATCGTTCCATGCGCCGCGCGCCGCACCCGGGCGTGCGACGCCGTCGCTGGGCGTGGGCCTTGCTCGTCGCCTTGTTCGTGGCGGCCCTGGCGGCGGTTCTGCTGTGGCCCCACCATCCCCTCGGCCACCACGCGGCGCTGGTCAGCGCCTACGCGTGGGCGCCGAGCTCGTGGATGAGGTAAGCGAGGATCTGGGCCTCGTCACGCCAGGCGTCGTATCGACCCGAGGGGCCGCCGTGACCCGCGCCCATTTCGGTCTTGAGCAGCGCCACGTTGGCGGGGTTGGCGTCGCGCAGGCGTAGCACCCACTTCGCCGGCTCCCAGTAACCGACGCGTGAGTCGTTGAGGCCACCGGCGGCGAAGAGGTGCGGATAGTGCCGCGACGTCCCGTCGGCATTGGCCTCGCGCACGTTGTCGTAGGGGGCGTAGGACTTCATGGTGCGATAGGCCTCGGGGCTGGCGTCGGGATTTCCCCACTCCTCCCACTCGCCCACGGTCAAGGGCAGTGAGTCGTCGAGCATCGTGGTGAGCGCGTCGACGAAGGGCACCTCGGCGATGACGCAACGAAACAGTTCGGGGGCCAGGTTCATCACCGCGCCCATCAACAGACCGCCCGCCGAGCCGCCGCGTGCGGCGAGGCGCTCGGGCGTCGTCCACCCCTCGGCGATCAAGTAGCGCGCGACGCTGACGAAGTCGCTGAAGGTGGTGGGCTTCTGGGCCAGCTTGCCCATCTCGTACCAGGAGCGTCCCATCTCACCACCTCCTCGCACGTGAGCGATGGCGAAGATGACGCCGCGGTCGAGGAGGGAGAGCCGCAACGAGGAGAACGTCGGATCGATCGAGATCTCGTAGCTGCCGTAGCCGTACAGCACGAAGGGGGAGGGCGAGCGTGCACTCAGGGTCCCCTCGGCGTCGACGTCGACCACGTCGCGTCGGGCGACGACCGAGACCGGAATCTTGACGCCGTCGCTCGCCTCGACCCATAGTCGCCCGGTGACGTAGGCGTCGGCGTCGTAGCCCCCGAGCACCTTTTGCTGCTTGAGCACGGTCATGGCACCCGTGGACGTCTCGACGTCGGCCACCAGGCGCGGCGTAACCATCGAGGTGATTGACACGCGAAGGGTGGTGGTGTCGAACATCGCATTGGCCGAGAGCGAGACGGTCGTGGGCGCCTGGCCGCCGTCGACGAGGCGCGCCCTGCTCAGCAGATCGTCGCCGAAGGGGTCCCCATCGTCACGCAACGCGGCGATGCGCACCGCCGCTGAACCCTGGTCACGCTCGGAGATCGCGAGGAAGGTGGCGAAGGCGTCGACACCGTCGAGGCGCTGACCGGGACGGTGCGCGATCAGTTGGCGCCAGGGCGCATCCGAATCCTCGACGCGTCGCGCCAGCAGGCGAAAGTCGGTGGCGTCCTCGTTGGTCACCTTGAGCCACCAACGACGGCCCCGCGGGTCGCGAAAATGCTCGACGCTGTACTCGATGCCGTGGCGCCGCGGTTCGATCAGGACGAAATCGTCGGTGGGCGTGGACGCGTCGAGGTAATACATCTCCGACGTCGAGGACGAGGACACGGCGACCAGGATCACGTCGTCGTCACGACTGCGTCCCACCGACACGTTGTACTGCGCGTCGTCCTCCTGGAGCACCATCACGTCGTTCTCGCTGGGCGTGCCGATCTCGTGACGCCAGAGTTGCCAGGGTCGCATCGCGTCGTCGACGCGGGTGTAGAAGAAGTGCCGACTGTCCCCGGCCCAGGCGAACCCGTAGTAGACGTCCTCGAGGACGTCGCCCAAGGGCTCTTGCCCGGCGAGGGGGCGGACACTCACCCGGTGCCGCTCGTCACCCTCGAAGTCCGTGCCGACCGCCACCCACGCGTCGTCGGGACTGATCGCCAACACGCCCACGGAGAGGAAGTCGTGGCCCTGGGCCTCGACGTTCTCATCGAGGATCACCTGCTCGTCGGCGAGGTCGACCTCGGGAGAGATCTCGGGAGGACGCGACACCCCGGGGGTGACGCGCAGACGACAACTGATCGGGTAGTTCAATCCCTCGCGGGTTCGCTCGTAGTACCACCACTCCCCGCGCCGTACCGGCACCGAGATGTCGGTCTCCTCGATCCGCGCCTTGATCTCCTCGAAGATCTCGGCCTCTAGCGGCGCGAGGTGGGCGAGTTCCTGGGCGAGGTACGCGTTCTCGGCGCGCAGGTGGGCGAGCACCTCGTCGTTGTCGCGCTCGTTCAGCCAGTAGTAGGGGTCCACGCGGGTGTCGCCGTGGCGGGTGATCTCGAAGGGACGCTGGGGGACGCGGGGGGCGGAGGACATGGTTCTACTCTGTCAGATGCCACGATTTTTTACGGCAGGGACCCCCGTCGAGTTACTAACATATTCGTAGGGTTAATCCCACGAAGGAGCGCAATGACCGTCGACAACCTGGATTTCAGTCGTTACCAGTTGGGCTGGTCGGACGACCAAATCCCCGTCTTCAAGCCCAAGAAGGGCATCAACGAGGCCATCGTGCGCGAGATGTCGGGGATCAAGTCCGAAGAGCCGTGGATGCTGGACTTTCGTTTGAACGCCCTCAAGCGATTCGAGCGCAAGCCCATGCTCGAATGGTTCGCCAATCGCATGCCCGATCTCGACTTCAACGACATCTACTACTACATCAAGCCGACCGAGAACCGTGTCGAGCGCTGGGAGGACCTGCCCGACGCCATCAAGAACACGTACGAGCGATTGGGGATTCCCGAGGCCGAGCGCAAGTACCTCGCCGGCGTCACCGCCCAGTACGAGTCCGAAGTGGTCTTTCACCGCAATCGAGAGGACCTCGAGCGACTCGGTGTCTTGTTCTGTGACATGGACACCGCGGTGCGCGAGTACCCCGAGTTGGTGCGCAAGTACTTCGGCACGGTCATCCCGCCCAATGACAACAAGTTCGCGGCGCTCAACTCCGCGGT
>JAJZFO010000176.1 GCA_021805305.1 Actinomycetes bacterium
GGGCACTCCCGCCAACTGCGACGTGGCCAACTGCTCGGGGATGGCGATGGCCAGGAGCGTCACGCCCGCGAGGACCTGCCCCGGGGCGTTGTGGCGGCTAACCCCCTTGAGGAGGTCGCCGACCGCGTGCGACGCGATGCGCTCGCCAATCGGGATGCGTTCGTTGTGGTCGCTCGGCGACGGTCGCGCCATGGGACCACCCTAAACCCGGCGGGATCAGGCGGTGTTGACGACCCGGAAGGTCTCGCCCAATCGTTCGGGCCCCAAACCGGCCGCGAGGGCGTTGGTGCTCGCCCAGTTCCGCATCGTCTCTTCGAGGTCGTCGCGATGACCCACCTGAGAGACGTGCGAGCGCAGGGCGGCGAGCTTGGTCGAGAAGCTGTCGGTGATGTCCACCACCAGGTTGGGGGAGTTCCCGCCCACCCAGACCGTCGGCACCGCGTGGGGGGCGAACCCCTCGGCCAGGAGCTCCGGGAAGGCGTGGGGGTTCCGGGCGTCGGGGTAGACCGCGCGCAACGTCGCCTCGCCCGCCGCCAGGTGATCGGGGTGCGACGCATAGATGCGTTCGAAGTTCCGCTCGGGGCTCTGCGTGATCACCAGATCCGGGCGGTGCTCACGGATGACCCGAGCGATAGCCTTGCGCAGTTCGAGCGTGGGCTCGACCTGACCATCGGGCCAGCGCAGGAAGGTCAGCTTCGTCACGCCCACCACCGCCGCAGCCGCGGTCTGCTCGGACTCACGGACCTCGGCGCGCTCCTGTTTGCTCAAGGTGGACTCGTCGCCCCCGGCGTCGCCCGAGGTGATCAGGCAGTAGGCCACATCCACGCCCTGGCTCGTGAGGACGGCCATGGTGCCGGCCATGCCGAAGTCGATGTCGTCGGGGTGCGCCACCACCACCAGCGCACGCTGGATGAGCGGATCGGGCTGGTGGACCTTCAGTGCGGTGTCGCTCACGAGGCCGCGGACCCCTGGGTCGGGTCCCACGTCGCGAGGTCCTTCAGGCGGACGTCGTTCGAGAACACCTCGACGATCGGTCGCTTCATGGCGAGCCGTCGCATGATGACCTCGGCTTCGATCACCTGATTCCATAGGAGCAGCGAGACCACCACCCCCGTCGAGCCGGCGCGCGCGGTGCGTCCCGATCGGTGCAGGTACGCCTTGTGGTCCTCCGGCGGGTCGAAGTGCATCACACAGTCCACGCCATCGATGTGCAGGCCGCGCGCCGCGACGTCGGTCGCGACGAGCACCGGGAGCTTGTCCGCACTGAAGTCGGCCAGGGCCTTCTCGCGCTGGCTCTGTCGCAGGTCCCCGTGGATGGCCGCCGCGTCGACGCCCTCCTTCTGGAGTTGCTCGACCAGACGGTCCGCGCCCCGCTTGGTCCGACAGAAGATGATCGTCTTGTCGAAGGAGTTGCAGATGGCCGCGGCCACCTTGATGCGGTCCATCTGGTGCACGCTCAAGAAGTGGTGCACCATGAGCGAGACCGTCTGAGTGTCGCTGGCCACCTCGTGGAAGACCGGGTCCGTGAGGTACCGCTTCACGAGCCGGTCGATCGCGCCGTCGAGCGTCGCCGAGAACAGCAGCGTCTGGTGCGGGTGCTGGGCGATGCGGCGCAGCACCCATTCGACCTGGGGCATGAAGCCCATGTCGGCCATGCGGTCGGCTTCGTCGAGCACCAGGACGTCGAGGCTCTCGACGTTGAGCTCGCCGCGATCGCCCAGGTCGATGAGTCGACCCGGGGTCGCGATGATCACGTCGCATCCCTTACGCAGGGACTTCACCTGTCGTTCGATGTCGGCGCCGCCGTAGACGGCGTTCACGTGCAGGCCGAGGGCGGCGCCCAGCGGCTCGAGCACCTCGTGCACCTGCACCGCGAGTTCGCGCGTGGGCAACAGGACCAGGCCCCGCGGCCGCGCCGCGCCGCCCTCGCCCCTCACGAGCTGGGCGCTGGCGGCGACGCGCTGGAGCAACGGCAGGCCGAAGCCGAGGGTCTTGCCCGAACCGGTCTTGGCCTTGCCGCACACGTCCCGGCCGGCGAGGGCGTCGTGGATCGTCATGGCCTGGATGGGGAAGGCCGTCGTGATGCCCTGGGCGGACAGGACGGCGACGAGTCCCTCCGCCACGCCCAATTCGGCGAAGGTCTTCTTCGTGTCGTACGAGTCCTGGGACATGGCGGTCGGGACGGTTTCACTACTCATGGGCCTACGGTCGTTTCTCGGTCGGACCCGGAACCGGCGTTCGTAAGGAGGGCCCAAGCTCACTTCAGGAGCTTCTCCCCTATTCTAGGGGCGAGGTCGACCCCAGCCGCCACAACACCCGGCCGCGACCCCGGTCGGCCCCACCGGTCGGCCACGACAGAAGGAGCACCATGACTCGACTCGAAGTCGGCGCGACGGCGCCCTCGTTCTCATTGCCCAACCAAGACGGCGAGGTCGTCACCTCGCACTCACTGGCGGGCCAACGCTTCGTCCTCTACTTCTACCCCGCCGACGACACGCCCGGCTGCACCGTGGAGGCCTGCGGCTTCAACGACGAGTTGGAGGGCCTAGGCGACCTCGGCGTGCGCGTCGTGGGCGTCTCGCCCGACGACGGGCCGTCCCATCGGGCGTTCCGCTCGAAGTTCGGCCTAGCCTTCGACCTCTTGAGCGACCCCTCGACCTCGACCATGGCCGCCTACGGCGCGTACGGGGAGAAGACGCTCTACGGCAAGAAGGTGGTGGGCGTGATCCGCTCGACCTTCGTGATCGGCCCCACCGGTCTCGTCGAGCACGCCTGGTACGGCCCGCGGACCAAGGGCCACGCCCAGCGCGTGCGCGCGGCGATAGAGGGTTAGCCGCGCCCGCGGGCGTGACGTGGCGGCTTCTTCATCGAGTGCCAGCGGTGCCACACGCCCGCCGCGAGGACCAGGACCACCAGCGCGATGATCGGGTACTCGGCGTCGTGGAAGTACTTCACGAAGTGCTGGTTCTTGCCCGCGTGGTACCCCAGTTCGGTGAGGAGCACCGCCCAGATCAGCGAGCCGAGGGTGG
>JAJZFO010000171.1 GCA_021805305.1 Actinomycetes bacterium
AATTTCCTCGATCACCTAATGATCCTGGCCGGTGAGGGGGCCGTCGTGGTGAGCGACCGCTATTCGCGCGCGGGGCACGACCTCGCGGCGCTACTCCTGAGTCAGCTCTAGACGACCGTTGGGCCTCGAGGAGGCCCGGTGTTACGAGTTCTGGTGCGACGTTCACGCGACGTGTCCTACCTCACGGAGGACCCGGCCCGTGAACTCGAGGGCGTACGCGAGGGTCCCGCGCAGTGGTGGTGGCGCCCGCCGAGCGATCCACGCCGTCTCGACGACGCGCGCGGGACCCTGCGCACGAGCGAGCGCGCGGCGGTCGTGGGCTACGACCTCATCGTGGCCGCGCCGCGACCCATCTCAATCCTGGTGGCGCTCGACGACCGGAATGCGCCGGCGGTCGTGGCGGCGCACCGGCGCGCGGTGGACGACGCCCTGAGCTACCTCGAGGAGCGCGCGGTCGTGGTACGCGAACGCCGAGACGGCGACGATCGTGACCTACCCGGTCGATGGTCGAGCGTGGTGGGTTTCACCCACGGCGTGAATCGCCACGGGGAGCCGCACCTGCACGACCACGTGCTGGTCGGCGCGCTGCCCGAGGGCGCGCGCGGCGTCCTCGACTCGCGGGCGCTGTTCGCCCACGTGGCCACCGCCGACGCGCTCTACCGCGCGTCACTGCGGGCCGGCGTGGCGGGCGCCACTCCCTACTCGCCCTGGCGTTCCTTCGAGGGCGTCGAACACGTGGAGGGTCTGGACGAGGGATATCGCGTCCTGTGGGGCGGTCACTTCGCGGACCGGGGGGAGAAGCGGCACTGGACCCGCGCCGACGCGCGCGCGACGTGGACGCGCGACCTCGACCGCTTCGAGAGCCACGGGGCCGTCCCCTCGCCACGTCGCGCGCACGGCGTCCTCGCCGAACACGCCTTCGCGGCCTCCTTCGAGGGGCTGGCCCACGTGACGCGTCGGCACCTGGTGCGGGCGTGGTCCGACGCCGCCACGTGGGGCAGTGGCGCCGCCGACGTCACCGCGAGCGTTGACCGGTTCTACCCGGGCCTGACCGGCGCACGCGGCGTACGCGAAGAATCGATCAGCGTGCGCGACGCGCGCATGGTCGCCGCGACGCGCGAGCGTGGACCGCGGCCGCTGCGCGAGCACGAGGTCGACGAATGGCGTCAGCGGTCGCGGGTGATCTCACGCGAGGGGCTGGGTCGTTCGAGATAACGACGAAACCGCGGGTCGGTGAAGGACGGCGTGAGCTCGATCCAGCGCAACTCCTTACGCTCGGTGAGCCCGAGTGCGAAGCCGGGCCGTCCCTGCGCTACGTCACTGAGGGTCGCGTTGTCGCGTTCGACCCACGAACGCGAAAAGCCCTCGCGTCGTCCCCGACGAGAGTGTTGGAGGTGATGCGTGGGGACGAGGTCTCGCCCGGCGAGGCGCTGCACCAACTCCAGTGTGGTGCGATCGGCGATACCGGGAAGGATCACGGTCGTGGGAAAGAGCGAGAGGAATCCGTCGGCGTTGGCCCCCCACCGACTGCGCGCCTGACTCAAGTCCTGCAGGCAGGCGAGGGTGATCACGCCTTGCCCGCCGCCCTCGGACACGACACTGGCGAGACGCGGCAGGGGGGCGACGTTCGCGAGTTCGTCGAGGGCCAAGAGGAGCCGCGCTCCACGGTGGTGGTGGTCGTAGGTCGCGTGCACGACCTCCTCGATCAAACCGACGACGAGGGGCACGCTGACGGCCTGGTACCGGCTCGGCGCGACCACGTGCAGTTGGTGGGGACCGCTGAGGAATCTCTCGACGTCGAGCGGTGCCTCGCGCGCGGCGGCGCGCGCGGCGTCGGTGCGAACGCCCGCGAATAATCCCGAGGTGGTCGACCAAATACCTGATCGCTCCCGTTCTTCGGTCGCCAGCACCCCCTCGAGGAGGGAGACCGCCGGATGCGCATCTCCGTAGCGTTCGCGCAACTCGAAGAGGACGTCCTCGCCGCGTCGTGCGTCCACGCGTGACGCCAGCTGCCCCAAGGACTCGCCACGGAGGGCGGCCCCGTGCAGGAGCGGCGCTACGAGGGCGCCGGCGCGCTCGTTCCAGTGCGAATCGCCGTCGTCGAGGTGGCGACGGCGGCTCACGTCGACCAGACTTCGAGCGGCCAAGACGGCTCCGTCCCACGTCCGAGATTGACGGACGGGGGAGTACCCGACGCGGCGAACACCCGGGGGTGTGGCCACGGTCCCCGACGGATCGAACAGGAGCGTCGATCCGTCGTGACGCGCGCCACTCATCGCGCGCACGACGTCATCCTTCGTGGACGTCACGAGACACGAACGCGACGTCATCAAGAGGTTGGGAATGATGAGTGACGTCGTCTTGCCACTGCGACTCGGTCCGAGTACCAACGTCGAGCGTTGATCACCGCTCGACACGTCGCGTTGATCGGAGCGTCCGAGGTAGATGCCGTGGTCGAGTGTCACGATGACCAACGGTTGGAAAAATGATGAAGGGTGCTTGACATTGATTGCTAAAGCGAGTGGACTTTAATTGTCTTTTGCGGAGAGGACGTGAACACAAGGTTGTTGTTGCAACAACGGAGTGGTGTTCTTCGTAAGCGACCGTGCACTGCGAGCAGTCGTCGTACAGCTGTGAAGCTGGATGTCACATGTTCGAGTACTCGTCGATCAAGGCGGTACCGGCAACGAGGTCACCATGGTGGTGATCACGAGGTCCCATTTTGATTCAACGTTGAAACCCAAGGAGGGAAAGTGGCACCAGCCGCGAAGAAGGCAGTGGCCAAGAAGGCTCCCGCCAAGAAGGCCGTAGCCAAGAAGGCTCCCGCCAAGAAGGCAGTGGCGAAGAAGGCTCCCGCCAAGAAGGCCGTAGCCAAGAAGGCTCCCGCCAAGAAGGCCGTAGCCAAGAAGGCTCCCGCCAAGAAGGCAGTGGCCAAGAAGGCTCCCGCCAAGAAGGCCGTAGCCAAGAAGGCTCCCGCCAAGAAGGCCGTAGCCAAGAAGGCGCCGGCGAAGAAGGCCGTAGCCAAG
>JAJZFO010000181.1 GCA_021805305.1 Actinomycetes bacterium
CTGGTGGTCTTGAGCGTCAGTTGGACATTCTGCGCCACGTGATTCATCACTGCGACAATGCCGTCGGCGTGAGAGCCGCCGTCGTCGAGCCGGGCCGCGTGTCCGCCGGCGGCGACGCCCACGTCGTCTCGTCAGACGCCCTCTGATCCGCGCTGCATCGGGCCTCGACGCGCGCGCCCCGTGATAGGGGCTTGGCCCCCACGTCCTTCGTCGGCGGTCGCCACCGTCACCGCCAAATAGTCCGGTGGGTGACGCGCCGAATCACATCATCGACACGGGCACCCGACGTCGCGTGTCGTGTCAACCGCCCGGCTCCCCGTAGAGAACTCTGTCAAGATAGGCATTGGTGAACTGTCGATCGGGGTCGAACTCGTTGACCAGCGAGATGAAGTCCAGCCGCCGTTCATACATCGTGGCGATTCGTGTGGCGTCCATCACGAACCACTTTCCCCAGTGAGGTCGTGCCGCGAAGGGCGCGAGCTCCTTCTCGATGAGCGCCAGGATCCGACGCACGTCGAGGGGGTGATTCATCCAGGTGAAGTGGACCGCGAGGGAATCGCGACCGTGGGCGGGACTCAGCCACAAAGTGTCCGCCGCCACGTAGCGAAGCTCCGAAATGATGAGGTGCTCGCCGAAGACGTCACTCATCTCTTCGAGGACACCCAACACCGCCGGGCCCGCCTCACGCGCGACGAAGTACTCGCTCTGGATCTCGTCACCACGACTCGGCACCCGATCAAGATGAAAGTGCGGAAGCCTCTGGTTCCACGGACCCGGCAACCCGCGTTGAGCGGTGGTGTGTCCCGGATCATCGCCCGTCGGCGACACGGACGTCGTGGCCGCCGCCGCCCCACGAAACGATGTCGACGAGAGCTGTGCCTCATCGACACCTTTGGACTTCACCCACACCTGATCAACGACGCCGCGCCAACGGGTGAAGAGGCTGACGCTATAGGCGCTGCGCATGACGCCGTCCAGATCGGCGAGTTCCGACCAGGGCATCGCGAGGAAGACACGCTGGCGCATCTCGTAGGTCGGCTCAATTCGCAGCGTGAGCGACGTGACGATACCGAGGGCCCCCAGCGCCACCACGACACCCGCGAACCGGGGGTCATCCTCGCCGACGTGGACACGACGGCCCCGACCAGCGATCAGATCGAGCCCACTCACCGCGGTCGCGAGGGATCCGTTCGTCGCGCCGGAGCCGTGGGTTCCCGTCGCGCAGGCGCCCGCGACCGAGATGTGGGGCAACGAGCCCAAGTTGTGCAGGGCCCATCCGCGCGATTGGAGCGACTCGCTGAGGGCTCCGTACGTCATCCCCGCGGGCACCCGCACCCGCTGATGATCTTCGTCGATCTCGATCCGACCCGCCACGCCTTTGACGTCGACGAGCAACCCCGTGGTGTCGGCGAGGTCATTGAACGAGTGCCGGGTTCCCAGCGCCCGCACCTCACGGCCGGAGCTCACCAGACCGACGACGTCGTCCTCGGTCTCGGCGCGGAATATCCCGCGCGCCTGGTAGCGGTGCGTGCCGGCCCAGTTGGTCCCGGGGGCGCCTCGACTACCCACGGCGCGCGACGACGTGGCGAGGCCGCGTCACGGTGACGTCGTCGCGAGTCGAAAGTGGTCGTACTGTTGGCGAATGAGTGGTCGATGATCGACGTCGGGAGTGGCGACGACGTCGAGGGTCCAGTCCACCGGCCGGCCCTGATAGGCCCAACCGGCCTGGCGTGCCGCGCCGTTGGCCACGTACTCATCGGGACGTGGCACGGTGATGGGTAAATCGAAGACTTGCGAGGCGACCCTGGTCACCGCCGTATTGGACGAAGCGCCACCAATGAGGAGCAGTCTTTCCGGCTCGACCCCCGTGGCGCGCACGGCGTCGAGACCGTCGGCGAGTCCGCAGAGCAGACCCTCGACCGCGGCTCTGGCCAGATTTGCCCTCGTCGTCGACGCCAACGTCATCCCAAACAGCGTCGCCGTCGCGTGGGGCAAGTTGGGCGTTCGCTCACCCTCGAAATATGGCTGGAGGACGAGACCCGCGGCCCCCGGCGGCGCGCCCTGGGCAAGTTCACCCAACTCAACGTGATCAACCCCCAAGAGACTCCCAACGGCGTCGAGGACCCTCGCCGCGTTCAAAGTGGCCACCAGCGGCAGATAGTGTCCGGTCGCGTCGGCGAAGCCACAGACCATCCCCGACTGGTCGACCGGGGCTTGGCCGGTCACCGCAAAGACCGTGCCGCTGGTGCCGATCGAGATGACGGCGTCACCGATTCGTGCCCCTAGGCCCATGGCCGCGGCGGCGTTGTCTCCCGCCCCCGCGGCCACGACGATGCCGGCCGGGATTTGGGGGGCGCCACCCGCCGTGGTGACGCCCGCCGCCTCGCCCGGCGAAAGAACCCGCGGAAGTACCGGGAGGTGCCCCAACGTCCAGCGCACGATCTCCTCGTCGTAGGTGGACGAACGAGGACTCCAGTAGAGGGTGCCGCTGGCGTCGGATCGATCGGTGGTCAGCGCTGACAGATCGGGGCCGCGGGGCGAACGATCCCGCGGGCCGTAGCCCATCAGGCGCCACGTCAACCAGTCATGAGGAAGCGCGATCGCCGCAACTCGGCGCGCGTTGTCGGGTTCGTTCTCGCGTAGCCATCGGAGTTTGGTCGCCGTGAAGGATGCCACGGGCACCGATCCGGTCCTCTCGACGAGAGCCGATCGGCCGAAATGATGAATCAGCTCCTCGCTCGCCGCGGCGGAGCGGACATCGTTCCACAGCAGTGCGGGTCGAACGACATTCCCTGCGGTGTCGAGGACAACCATTCCGTGCTGTTGCGCGGCAATCGAGATGGCGCCGACGTCATTGATCCCTCCCGCGTCGTCCACCGCCTCGAGTAGCGCCCGCCACCACGCCTCCGGATCGACCTCGGTGCCAGGGGGGTGCGGCGCTCGCCCGCGCCGTAGGCAAGACCCCGATGTCAAGTCTCGAACGACGACCTTGCAGCTCTGGGTCGAGGAGTCGATTCCC
>JAJZFO010000161.1 GCA_021805305.1 Actinomycetes bacterium
GTCGCGCATCACCATGAGCTCCTCGGCCAGGGCCGGCCGGCCCACGAGACCGAGTCGGCCGCTCACGGCACCCTCGTTCATCGAGCCCGCCCCGGCCAGCGACTCGTCCTCACAGTGCTGCGCCAGGCGCGCGCCCAGCGGTCGGGCGTAGTCGAGGGCCCGTCGCATCACCGCGGGGTCCTGCACGCCCGTCCCGTCGTCGGTGAAGAGCCGCACCCCGAGCGCCGCCAGCTCGGCCATCGGCGTCAGGTGCTGCCCCGCGCGACCCATCGTGATCGCACCGGCCACCGCGACATCCAGCGGCGTGCGCGCGCCGCGCTCGAGCACGTAGGCGACCAGCGCCACGTTGTCGAGCGCCGGCTCGGTGTTGGGCATCGCCACCAGGGCGCAGTAGCCCCCGACGGCGCCGGCGCGCGCCCCTGACTCGATCGTCTCGGCCGCCTCGCGACCCGGTTCGCGCAAGTGGGTGTGCAGGTCGACGAAGCCCGGGCCCACCCAGCACCCCTCGGCGTCGACCTCCCGGGCGCCCGCGGGCGCCTCCACGCGGGGGGCGACCTCGGCGATACGACCATCACGAACGAGCACGTCGGCGACGCGCGTCGACGAGGGTCCGACCACGAGGCCACGGCGAAGGACGATGCTCACGAACCACTCTCCTGGGGATCACCGGTGACGCTGAGGTACAGCACCGCCATGCGGATGGGCACGCCGTTGCTCACCTGGCGCTCGATCACCGCGGCGGGGAGGTCGGCCACCGACGAGTCGATCTCGACGCCGCGGTTCATCGGACCCGGGTGCATGATGATCGCGTCAGGCTTGAGACGACGCGCGCGTTCCACCGTGAGGCCGAAGGTCCGGGTGAATTCCGCGAGACTGGGCACGAACGAGCCGCTGCCGCGTTCGCGCTGCAGCCGCAGTACCCCCACCACGTCGGCCCAGGCCAGGGCGTCGTCGAAGTCCTCGACCACCTCGACCGGCCAGTCGCCGACGGCCGTGGGCAGGAGCGTCCCCGGCGCGGCGACGCGCACCTCGGCCCCGAGGGCGCTGTAGGCCGCGACGTCGCTGCGCGCCACCCGCGAGTGGCGCAGGTCCCCGACGATGAGCACCTTGAGCCCCGAGAAGAGCTCCTTACCGGTCTCAGAACCGCGCGCACGCACGCGCTCGGCCAGGACCTGGCGCACCGTGAAGACGTCGAGGAGCCCCTGGGTGGGGTGTTGGTGCTGGCCGTCGCCGGCGTTGATCACCCGCACGTGGGGCACGTACCCGCTCACCTGGTGGGCCGCGCCGCTGGAGTGATGGCGCAGGACCACCGCGTCGATGCCCAGCGCGTCGATCGTGGCGATCGTGTCGCGCAGCGACTCCCCCTTCTTGACGCTGCTCGAGGCCACCGCCAGTGACAGCACGTCCGCCGACAGACGCTTGGCCGCCGTCTCGAAGCTGAGACGGGTCCGCGTGGATTCCTCGTAGAAGAGCGAGGCCACCACGCGCCCCTTGAGGGCGGGGACCTTCTTGATCGTTCGCTGGTTGACCTCGACGAACAATTCGGCGGTGTCGAGGACCTCGAGGATGGCGCGGTCACTCAACTCGTTCAGGGTCAGCAGGTTGCGTCCGCGCAGGGTGTCGATCACCGCGGCGACCTCGTCCCGATCCACACGCCCTCGACGGTCGCGACGATCTCCTCGCCCCACGAGGTCGGTAGGTTCTTGCCGACGTAGTCGGGTCGGATCGGCAACTCGCGGTGGCCGCGATCGACCATGACCGCCAGTTGCACGGCGCGGGGCCGTCCGAAGTCACCCAGCGCGTTCAGGGCGCAGCGGATCGTGCGCCCCGTGAAGAGCACGTCATCGACCAGCAGGACTCGGCGGTCGTTCAGGTCGACGGGCACGTGCGACGTGGTACCGACCACGAAGGGTCGTCGGTCCAGGTCGTCGCGGTAGAAGGAGACGTCGAGCGTCCCCTGGTCGACGTGCTGGGAGGTGATCTCAGCGAGCGACGCGGCCAGGAGCTCGGCGAAGGGCACTCCCCCCGTCTGTAGGCCCAGGAGCACCAGGGAGTCGGTGTCACGGACACGCTCGACCACTTCGTGGGCCATGCGTCGCACGGCGCGACGAACGTCGTCGACGTTCAAGAGTTGGGAGCGGGGGACGAAGTCCTCACGGTCATCGCGCTCGTGCGACGACGCCGATGCGTGCACGTCCACAGTCCAGCCTCCTACCGTGAGGGCCTCACGGGACCCCCTTGACGGTTCGACTCACTTTATCAGTCGCGAACCCCGGCGCGTCCTCTGCAGCGGGACGATCTCGAGCTGCTCCTCGTGCGACTTGAAGAGTCGGTCGGCGAGATTGCCCGAGGTCCTCTCGCGCTTCATGGCCCGGCGGATCACCACGCCCAGCAGCGGCAGGGCCCAGAAGTCGCCGCAGACCCACAAGATGGCGCCGCCGATCTGCTGGTCGATGAAGGGCGACATCTTCACGCCCGCCACGTGGTCGTACACCCGGTACCAACTCGAGGAGGTCATGATGCTCATCGACATCGCCAACACGGTCATGATCGCGTTCGTCACCAGGATCGCCCCGCCCTGCCACACGGGCCCCTTGGTGGGCTTCATCGGGTGCGAGGGCAGGATCTGCAAGAAGAGCAGGACCCCCGCGACGAGGAAGCTCGTGTGCATCAGCCAGATATGCACCACCTGATTGCTCTCGCCCACGTCGAAGACCGACGGCACGTGCCAGAACACCATCACGAAGTTGAAGAACACCAGGGCGAAGCCCGGGCTGCGCAAGAAGCGGCCCAGTGCGCGCAAACCCGCCGCCCCCGTGGAGAGATAGAAGAACTTGCCCACCGACCTGCGCGCGTTGACCGGCAGGAAGAACATCAGCGGGATCCACGGGGCGCCGAGCACGATGAGTATCGGCGCGAAGAAGGCGAGCAGCAGGTGATCGATCATGTGCACGAAGAAGTACTCGTCGGACCAGTAGTCGAGTGGCGACATGATGGCCAGCGCCAGGGTGACCAGGC
>JAJZFO010000214.1 GCA_021805305.1 Actinomycetes bacterium
GGGTGAAGCGGTGGTCGTCGGGCTCCACGAGCAGCGGCTCGATGCCCAACACGTGCAATGCCTTGCCGATGCTCGAGTGGGCGTCGGCCGAGATGGCGAAGCGCACCTCGTGAGCCGCGACCTCAGGGTGTCGGCGCCGTCCCACGTCACGTCCGACCGTGAGGGCTGACAGGTTGCCGCTCGAGCCGCCCGAGACGAAGGCGCCTCCGGCGCCCTCGGGCATGCCAGCGCGTCGCGCCAGGAACTCCAAGGCCTGGTTCTCGGCGACCACGACGCCCGCCGATTCGAGCCAGCTGGTGCCGTTGAGTCCCGAACACGCGACGACCATGTCAAAGAGCAACGAGTTCTTGGTGGGGGCGTTGGGGATGAAGGCGAGGAAACGGGGCGAATCGATCGAGACCACGTGCTGGGCGAGGTGGTCGCGGAAGAAGGCCAGCGTCTCTTGGGGGCTACGGCCCTCGGGGCCGATCAATCCCTCGAGGCTGGGTAGCGGAACTGGCGAATGCATCCCGAAGTCCAGGGGGGCGTCGTGTTCCAACCGATCGCGGCAGTACTCGAATATCGCGTCGGTGAAGGCCTCATCGTAGGAATACATCGGGTGCCTCATTGCACGTCCTTTCGTTAGGGCTCAAACCATCGTAGAAGGTCCGCCATAGGGGCGCCCAGACGGCCGAGTAGCATCGCTCCATGACTCGTGCGCGCGTTGGGTTCCTCGGGCCCGAAGGCTCCTTCTCGCACGAAGCGGTGGTGACGCTGGAGGGCGTGGAGGCGGTGGCCTTCGCGTCGATCGCCGAGGTCCTGTCCGCGGTGGCCGACGGCACCCTCGACACGGGGCTCGTCCCGCTCGAGAACGCCATCGAAGGTACCGTCTCGGCCACCATCGACGGACTCGTCTTCGACCACGACCTCGTCATCGAACGAGAGATCGTGCTCCCCATCCGCATGCACCTGCTGGCGCGGCCTGGCGTGACACCCGCGCAGGTGACGCGCGTCTCGAGCTACGTGCACGCCCTGGCCCAGGTTCGCGGGTATCTGTCGGCGAACCTGGGACACGCGCAGATCGAGCAGACCACGTCGACCTCACAGGCCGCGCGCGAGGTCGCCGAGTCCGAGGAACCGTGGGCCGCCGTGGGCTCGTCCATCGCCGCGTCGTTGTTTGGTCTCGAGATCATCGCGTCGGACATCGCCGACCACCAGGAGAACGCCACGCGCTTCGTCGAGGTCGGGCGGGGCGAGATCCCCGCGCCCACCGGACACGATCGGACCTCGATCGTCTGCTTCCAGGACGCGGACCGGCCCGGTTCCCTCTACGGCATCCTCGGACGCTTCGCCGCGCGCGACATCAACCTGACCAAACTCGAGAGCCGACCGACCAAGCGGGGCCTCGGTGACTACTGCTTCGTCATCGAGTTCGACGGCCACGTCGGTGACGACGTGATCGGGGACTGTCTAGCCGACTTGCAGGCGCACCTCGTGCGGGTCAAGTTCCTGGGTTCGTACCCGGTGACCGGCGAGGCGTCACGCGTGCGCCGCACGGAGGTGGGTGCGGCCCGCCGCGCCGCGGCGCAGTGGATTGAGGCCTTGAGGAGTCGGATTCGCCGGACCCGCGACGCCGTGGCGCTGCCGGACTCACCTCATTCCTGATCAGCTGCCCCTTTAGGAGTTCGCTCCGTCGCGGGTGACCGCGGTGACGCGAGAAATTTGAAAAAAGTTCACATTGTGGCTTGACAGCGTCATTCGCGGTCACTACTTTGTAAGCGGTTACGAAAGCGGTTACAGAAAATCGCGACGTGAACAAAAGACCCGGGGGGGAAAGTGGCCGAATCGACACCGACGATTTACGACGTGGCGGAACGCGCCGGCGTCTCGATCGCCACGGTGAGTCGGGCGTTGAACTCCTTGGACTCGGTGCGTCCCGCGACGCGCGCGAAGGTCCTTCGGGCGATGGAGGAACTCGACTTCGTTCCCAACTCGGTCGCGCGCGGACTCTCGATCGGCAAGCACGGGATCCTCGGACTGGTCTTCACGAGGGTCGTCGGGGAGAACAATGGACTAGCGGTGGAGGAGGCGAGCCTGCTCTACACCGACATCGTCATTCGAGGCGCGGAGACCCGCGCCGCCGAGCACGGCTATTCGCTGCTCTTGAGCAGTTTCGACGAGAGCCATCCCTCGGGTGTGAACGCGTTGCTCGCCCTCACGGGAACCGTCGATGGCCTCATCGTTCTCGATCGCGTCTTGAGCGACGACGACGTGGCGGTCATCGCGCGACGCACGCCGGTGGTGCTGTTGGCCGGACGCGGCGACTCCGACGTGGCGATCACCGTACGCGTCGACAACGAGCAGGCCATGACGAGCTTGGCTGAACACCTCGTGCGGCAACACGGCGTGACGCGGGTCGGCTTCGTCTCGGGAAGCCTCGAGAGCCCCGACGCCGTCGCGCGCGCCAGCGGGTTTCGTCGCACGGTCGAAGCCTTGGGTGCCACCATCGCCGACGTCGACTTCCTCGAGGCGGACTGGACCTCGGCGGGTGGCGAAGCGGCGATGAGCGCGCGCCTCGACCGCGCCGAGCCGCTGCCCGAGGTGTTCGCCTGCGCGAATGACCAGATGGCCGTGGGCGTGATCTTCGCGCTCCAAGAGCGCGGTCACGGCGTACCCGAGGACATCGCGGTGACCGGATTCGACGACATCACCCTGACGAGGTACTTCAGCCCGCCCCTGACCACCATTCGCCAGTCGGGCGGCTTGCTCGGCGCGGTCGCGGTCGACGCTCTCACGTCGCGCCTCAAGGGATCCGACGACGGAGAGAGAACGATCGTGCTCCCCACGCAACTCGTGGTGCGCGCGAGTTGCGGCTGCAGTGCGGACCCCGAGGAGCCGTTGCGTGAGCTACACAACGGCGCGCACCAGAGGATCACCGCATGAGGATGCTCCTGCGTCGCCTCTCGCTCTACCTGGTCACGGCCTGGGTGGCGATCACCGTCAACTTCCTGCTCCCGCGCCTGATGCCCGGCAACCCCGTGCAGCAGCTCATCGGCAAACTCACCGGTCTGGTGACCCCCCAGCAGGTCCACGCCATTGAGCAGCTCTTCGGCGTTGGTCTGCACCAGAATCTGTGGGACCAGTACCTCGGTTACTGGCACCAGTTGCTCATCGGCAACCTCGGCGTCTCGATCACCCTCTCGACCCCGGTGTCGACGGTCCTGCAGTCAGCGGTGCCGTGGACGATCGGTCTCATTGGCATCTCGACCATCCTCAGTTTCATCGTCGGTACCTTTTCGGGGGCGATGCTCGGCTGGTTCCGTGGTTCGCGTCTGGACTCGGTGATCCCGGTGGCGACGTTCTTCCAAGCGGTTCCCTACTTCTTCCTCGGCACCGTGGTGCTGCTCGTCTTCGGCTCCACCCTGCACTGGTTCCCCGTGCTGGGCGCCTATAGCCAGTCGGTCACGCCGGGGTGGCACTGGGATTTCATCTTCAGCCTGGTCCGCTACGGCGAGCTGCCGGTCATCACGATCGTGCTGAGTTCGGTGGCGGGATGGATGCTGGGCATGCGCAACATGATGATCACGATGATCGCCGAGGACTTCGTGCTGATGGCGGTCGCCAAGGGTCTGCCGCGTCGCAAGGTGATCATGCACGCCGCGCGCAACGCGGTCCTGCCGAGCGTGGCCAACCTCTCGTTGGCCATTGGTCTCGTGGTCTCGGGGGCGTTGCTCGTCGAACTGGTCTTCAACTACCCGGGGGTGGGCAATTTGTTACTACAGGCCGTCTTGGACGAGGATTATCCGCTGATCCAAGGAATCTTCTTGGTCATCACGATGACGGTGCTGGCCGCTAATCTCCTGGCCGACATCTTCTACTTCGTTCTCGACCCGCGTACGCGCACCGAGGCGGCGGTATGAGCGCCGTGCGCCTGCCGCGCTCGCCCAAGGTGTTGGTGGGAGCGGGTCTGGTCGCCTTCTTCGGCGTGCTCACCGTGGTGGGGCCCTGGCTCGCCCCCGACAATCCCAGCGCCACCAACTTCACCGCGAACCTACGACCGTCGTCGAGCCACTGGCTCGGCACGACCGCCCTGGGGCAGGACATCTTCTCGCAACTCCTGGTCGGCGCCCGCGCGACGATGATCGTGGCCATCGTGGCGGGAGTGGTCGCCACCCTCTTGTCGATGATCATTGGCGTCGCGGCCGGGTACCTCGGGGGCAAGACGGACGAGGGACTGTCGCTGCTCTCGAACGTCTTCTTGGCGATCCCGGGACTTCCTCTGTTGATCGTGATCGACAGCTATCTACCGGCCGGTGGTCGCTCCAACTCCTTCGTCATTGGACTGATCATCAGTCTCACCGGTTGGGCGTGGGGCGCGCGCGTGCTGCGGGCGCAAACCATGTCGCTGCGCAATCGCGACTTCGTCGAGGCGGCGCGCATCATCGGGGAGAGTCGCCGGCGAATCATGATGTTCGAGATCGCCCCCAATCTGTTGCCCGTCCTCGCGTCGTCCCTGCTCTTCACGATTCTCTACTCCGTCGGTGCGTACGTGACCCTCGCCTACGTCGGTCTGACCTCGACCGCGGTGTGGAACTGGGGCACCATGCTCTACTGGGCGCAGGCCAACAACGCCCCGCTCGCGAACCAGTGGTGGTGGTTCGTGCCGCCGGGTATCTGCATCGCCCTGATCGGCACCGGACTGGCGCTGATGAACTTCGGCATCGACGAGTTCATCAATCCGCGCTTGCGCTCGGCCGGACTGAGCGGCAAGGTCCGCCGCGCGAGCGGACTGCCGCGTCGACCGCGACTCGGCTTTACGCCGGTGGCGCGCAGTTACGCGTCGAGCACTCTCGCGCCCCGGCCTGCGGCGTCGACGGTGCCAGCGCCCGGGGCCCAGTGATGGAGGAGACCGTGGCCAACGACACCGCCGGGACCGAGAACGACACGGTGCTCGACATCGAGGACTTCTGCGTCGACTACGGCTGGGGCCCCAGCGCGGTGCGCGCGGTCAACCACGTCAACCTGAGCGTGCGGCGCTCGCGGGTGCTGGGGGTGGCCGGCGAGAGCGGTAGCGGCAAGTCGACCCTGGTATACGCGGCGACGCGACTCCTGCGCTCACCCGGGGTCATCTCGGGCGGACGCGTGACGCTCACCTTCGACGACCCGACCTCGAGCGACGCGAAGCGACGCACGGTCGACCTCCTCGCGGCTAGTGCGAGCGAACTGCGCGCGATCCGTTGGTCCCAGGTGTCCATCGTGCTGCAGAGCGCCCTCAACGCGCTCAACCCGGTGCTGCGCATCGGACACGAATTCGACGAGGTCCTCAAGACCCATCGACGCGACATGACCAAGGTGCAACGCCGCGAGCGTGCGGCGGAGCTCTTGTCCCTGGTGGGCCTCAACGCCGATCGCCTCGCGCGCTTCCCCCACGAGCTCTCCGGTGGTCAGCGACAGCGCATCATGATCGCCCTCGCCCTGGCCCTCGATCCCCAGTTGGTGATCATGGACGAGCCCACGACGGCTCTCGACGTGGTGACCCAGCGCGAGATCGTCAACGAACTCGCCCAGCTGCGCGCGCGCTTCGGCTTCTCGATGATCTTCATCACCCACGACCTCTCGCTGCTGGTGGAACTGGCCGACGACATCGCCGTGATGTACGCGGGCAACGTCGTGGAGTGGGCGCCGGCGGGCGACCTCTACAACACGCCACGCCATCCCTATACCCTGGGTCTCTTGAACTCCTCGCCCCCGTTGTCGGGCGAGCGGCGCGAGCTGGTGGGCATCACCGGGTCGCCACCGGACATGTCACAGCCCATCGCCGGGTGCAGCTTCCACGCGCGTTGCCCCTTCGCGCTGGACAAGTGCTCATCGCAGGTACCCGAGCTGCGCGTCCTCGACGAGTCCGGCCGCAAGGTCGCCTGCTGGCTGCACGACACCCCCGAGGAAGTGCCCGTCGCCCTCCGACGACGTCGTAGCGACGTGGTTCTCGAGGGGCGCCACGACGACGAGGGGGTCCTGCGATGAGCGTCGCGCAACTCGAAGCCCGTGGGCTCTCGCGCCACTTCGTCGTTCGCACCGGTCACGGACTGATCCGCCCGAAGAAGGTGGTGCGCGCGGTGGACGACGTGAGTCTGAGTCTGCACGCGCGCCGGGTGACGGCGGTGGTCGGCGAGAGCGGTTCGGGCAAGTCCGTGCTGGCGCGAATGCTGGCGCGTATCGTGACCCCGACATCGGGCGAACTACTGCTCGAGGGCGTGGCCATGGCGGTGGACGCGCCGCGCACGTTGAGCTACGCCTCCGAGGTCCAGCTGGTGTTGCAGGACCCCTTCGCATCGATCAACCCCGTGCACCCCATTCGTCATTCGCTGGAACGGCCCTTGACGATCCACGGCACCGCGCGCGCGCAGATCGACGAACGCGCGAGCGCGATGCTGGCGCGGGTGTCGCTCGAGCCGCCGGAGCGGTACCTGGACCGCTACCCCCACGAACTCTCCGGCGGTCAGCTCCAAAGGGTCTCGATCGCGCGCGCCCTGTGCGTGAATCCCAAGGTCTTGCTGGCCGACGAACCGATCTCGATGCTCGACGTCTCGGTGCGACTCGGCGTCTTGAACCTCCTGCGCGGCCTTTGTGATGACGAGGAACTCGCCGTGCTCTACATCACCCACGACATCGCCTCGGCGCGCTACATCGCCGATGAGACCATCGTGATGTACGCCGGCCAGGTCGTGGAGCGCTCCGAGGGGACGGCGCTGATCGACGCACCCTCACACCCCTACACCCAACTGCTCATCGCCTCGGTGCCCGACCCGAGCGATCCCCTGCGTCGTGCCCCCGAGATCGAGGACCGTACGGGCCAGGGCCAATTCCCCGCCGAGGGGTGTCGGTTCGCCCCTCGGTGCCCCCACGCCATGGACGTGTGCCGCGCGAGCGCCCCGCCATTGTTCGAGGTGAGCGCGGGCCACGAGTCACGTTGCTGGCTGCACGAAGGTGCGGTGCCCGTCGCCATCAACAGTCGATCGCAAGGAGGGACCACTTCGAGCACGTAACGATACCTCTGGCGCCGGTGTGCGACGATTCCATGCGACGTGGTCCCCACGGAGTAAGGGTCCAGCCGGCTCGCGCAGTACCCATCAGGACTTACACGGTCAACAACGAAGTCGGCGTCCGCCGACTGGACAATTCAAAGGATACTAATGATTAGAAAGATAGCCATCATCGCGTCGGCGATGTCGTGCTTGACACTTGGCGTCATCAGCGCGAACGGAGCCTCGGCGTCGACGAGCAAGAACCACGTGTTAACCGAAGAGGGCAACGTCGGAGTGACGTTCACCCATAACTTCAACCCCTTCAACTCGAACTCGCTCTCGGCGGAGATGAGCATTAAGTCGCTCACCTACGAGCCCCTTTTCGAGTTCGACTACCTCAAGTCCAATACCCAGTACCCGTGGTTGGCGACGAGTTACAAGTTCTCCAATGGAGGACGGAGCCTCACCTTCACCTTGCGCAACGGCGTCAAGTGGAGTGACGGCAAGCCCTTCACGGCACAGGACGTGGCCTACACCTTCAACCTCATCGGGCAGAGTCCCGCGGCGAACTACTCCGGTGTTCCCGCGATGACCAACGCCGCTCGGGTCAAGGGCAACACGGTCACGCTGGACTTCGCCGCGCCCGCCTATCAGGCCATCACGGCGATCGCCGGGAGCACCCTGATCGTCCCCGAGCACATCTGGTCGCGGATCGTCAACCCGGCCAAGGCGATCATCTTGAACCCGGTGGGCACCGGACCCTACGTCTTGAAGAGCTACTCGTCGCAATTGGTGACGTTCAAGGCGAATCCGACGTACTGGGGCGGCACCCCCGCGGCAACGCAGGTGAACATCCCGTCGTACTCGAGCAACGCCTCGGCGACCACGGCGCTGTCCAACGGACAGCTGGACTGGGCGGGTAACGACATTGCCAACATCCAGTCGGTGTTCGTCAACAAGAACCCGCGGACCAACCACTACTACTTCGCCGGCGGCAACACCGTGACCCTGGAGTTCAACGTCAAGTACGGCGTATTGAGCGACCCGGTCGTGCGCGCCGCGATCAGCGCGGGCATCAACCGCACCGATCTGGCGATCAAGGGTGAGAGTGGCTACGAGACCCCCGCGACGTCCTCGAGCGGACTGATCCTGCCCAACCAGAGCGCCTTCCTCGCTCCGTCGGCCAAGAACGACCTCTCGCCAGCGAGCGACCCGGCCAAGGTGGCCTCACTGCTCTCGGGTGACGGATACGCGAAGAACGCCAACGGCATGTGGGCGAAGAACGGCCAGGAGATCACCTTCAACATCGAGGACCCGACGGCCTACTCCGACTACTACGCGGACTCCCAGTTGATCGCCAACTCGTTGCAGGCGGTGGGCATCAACGCCACCGTCGACGGCGTCCAGGCCTCACAGTGGTACTCGGACCTCGCGGCGGGAACCTTCCAGAGCGCCATTCACTGGGGCTCCGGCGGTGCCGCTCCGTTCCAGCAGTACCAGAACTGGTTGGACTACAACACCTTCGTGGCTCCCAGCCCCACGTCGGCCTCGGGTGACTTCGGTCGCTACCAGAGCCCGGCGGCCCAGGCGGCCCTGACCAAGCTCGAGACCACCAGCCCCACCAACGTGGCGGCGGTCAAGAGCGCGACCGAGGCGTTGGGCAACATCTTGACGACGCAGGTGCCCGTGGCCCCGTTGCTCTACGGCGCGGACTGGAACGTCTACTCGACGGCCCACTTCACCGGTTGGGTCACGGCGGCGAACCCGTACATGGACCCGTCCCCCAGCGACCCCGAGCTACCCGTCATCTTGATGCACCTGAAGGTGGCGAAGTAGTCCTAGGGCTCTGGTGGTGGCTCCGCGATGGGCGGGGCCACCACCAGTAGCACGGAAGCGAAACTTCCGCCGCTTCGACGTGCGGCCTCGTCACTCCCTAACTCGACGAGGTCGCACGGAGAAGTGGCTCCGCAGTATACGAACAATCATTATTAGGAGATCCTTCTCGTGAGCACCAGCTCGAATCACAGTGACCGTACCCGTCACTTCCCCCCCGACTTCCTCTGGGGTGCGGCCACCGCGTCGTACCAGATCGAAGGCGCCACCACCGTCGACGGTCGGGGTCCGTCGATCTGGGACACCTTCTCACACACGCCGGGCGCGGTCCTCAACGGCGACAACGGCGACATCGCCTGCGATCACTACCACCGCATGGACGAGGACCTCGACTTGCTCGCCGACCTCGGTGTGCGCGCCTACCGCTTCTCGGTCGCCTGGCCCCGGGTCATCCCCGCGGGCACCGGCGAGGTCAACCAGCGGGGCCTCGACTTCTACCGCCGACTGGTGGACGGGCTGCGCGAGCGCGACATCGAGCCGACGTTGACGCTCTACCACTGGGACCTGCCCCAGCCCCTCGAGGACCGCGGCGGGTGGGTGCGGCGTGAGACCGCCGAGGCCTACGCCGTCTACGTCGAGGCGGTGGCGCGCGCCCTGGGTGACGGCGTCGAGCGCTGGATCACCCTGAACGAACCCTGGTGTTCGTCGTGGCTGGGTTATGGTTCGGGACACCACGCGCCGGGCAAACGCGACATCGGGATGGCCGCGGCGGCGAACCATCACCTGCTTCTCGCGCACGGGATGGCCGTGCCGATCCTTCGCGCCACGATCAGTGACGCCAAGGTGGGCATCACGCTCAACCTGAGCGACCCGCGCCCCGGTAGCGACGACGAACTCGACGTCGCCGCCGCGCGCCGCGCCGACGGCAATCTCAATCGACTCTTCCTCGACCCCATCTTCCAGGGTCACTATCCCCCGGACATGATCGAGCATTACGCGAGCGTGTCGCCGGGTTTCAGCGTCGTGCGCGACGGTGACCTCGAACTGATCTCGCAGCCCCTGGACTTCCTGGGGGTCAACTACTACTCGCCCGTCACGGTGGTGGACGAGTCGCGGGCCACGCAGGCGCGGATGGCCGGCTACATCGTGGCCACCGGGGATCAGTTCCCCGACCTGCGCCTGCGCGGACTCGAGACCCCCGGGCGCGACCGCACCGCGATGGACTGGGAGATCCAGGCGGCCGGACTCACCGCGCTGCTCGTGCGTATTCGCGACGAGTACACCGGCCTGCCGATCTACATCACCGAGAACGGCGCCGCCTTCAACGACTACGTCGACCCCAACGGGCAGGTGCTCGACCTCAACCGGGTCGCCTATCTCCAAGAGCACATCTCGGCGATGCACGACGCGATTGACGCCGGCGTGAACGTGCAAGGCTATTTCGTGTGGAGTCTGCTGGACAACTTCGAGTGGGCCTTTGGCTACTCACAACGATTCGGCATCGTGTGGGTGGATTTCCCCACGGGGGCGCGCCTCCCCAAGGAGAGTTTTCGCTGGTATCGCGACGCCATCGCGTCCAACACCGTGCAGTACGCACGATCGCCCGGAAGTCACTAGGCCCGACCCCCGACGCGTCTCGCCCGGCGCGCCACGCCTGATGGGGGCGTGGCGCGCCCTGGCGCGAGCGGAGTGCGTGGAGGGGGCGAGATGTTGTCACGGCGTGTGACGAGGGCGACGACCACGGGCCGCGCGGCGTCCACGACCTTCAGCTCACTCGCGGTGCCGGCGTATCGCCAGTGGTTCATCAGCCAGATCCTCTCGGTGTCGGGGACCATGGCGCAGATCGTGGCCTTGTCGTGGCTGGTGTTGCAGTTGACCCACAGCGGTGTGGCCCTGGGTCTGTTGAGCACGGCGGCGATGGCCCCGCTGCTCGTGGCGGGACCCTGGGCAGGCGCGCTGGTCGACCGCGTCGACCGCCGGCGTCTGCTGATCGTCACCCAGAGCCTCTACATCGCGCTCTCGGTCCTGCTCGCCATCGTCGCCGACACCGGGGCGATTCGGGTGTGGATGGTCTTCGCCATCGCCTTCGCGTCGGGGATCGTCGGGGCGCCCGATACCGCCGCGCGCCAGGTGTACGTCAACGACCTCGTCGGACCGACCCGCCTGTCGAGCGCGGTGAGTCTCAACGAGGTCGTGATCAACGCCTCACGCGTGGTGGGACCGGCCATGGGCGGGCTCCTGCTCGCGACCGCCGGCGTGAGCGCGTGCATCTGGGCCAACGCCGCCTCGTTCGTGCCATCGTTGATCGTGCTGGTGGGGCATCGTGGTCTCGCCACGGCGACGCACCACGACGCCGCGGCGACCCACGACCGGCGTTTCCTGGTGGGCTGGCGCTACGCGTGGCGGCACTCGACGATCCGTCTCGCCCTCCTCCTGGCGGCGGCGTCGGGCATGTTGTTCAACATGAACGTGTCACTACCCCTCGTGGCGTCGCGGGTCTTTCACCTGGGCGGTGGTGGCTTCGGTCTGATGATGTCGGCCTTCGGCGTCGGGGGGATCCTCGGGGGGCTCGCCGCCGCCGGGCGAGGGGTGCCCACACGGCGCTCGATGGTGTTCTTGGCGATCATCAGTGGTCTCGCGGTGCTCGCCACCGCCTCGGCGCGCGACGTCGGCGAGTTCTACGCGGGTCTGGTGGTGACCGGCGGCGCCTCGATCTGGTTCATCGCGCGCGCCAATACCCTCGTGCAACACGAGACCGAAACGCACCTGCGCGGGCGGGTCATGGCGGTGTGGTCGATGGCCCTGCCCGGCATGATGCCCTTGACCAGTCCCCTGGTGGGTTGGGTGGGAGCATCCGCGGGACCCCGCGAGGGTTTCGGCCTCGCGGGTGCGGCGTTGTTGGTGATCGCCGTCGCGGGATCGCTGCGCCGGGGCGCTCGCCGCGCGTCCTCAGGCGCCTGACGCGTGGCGTCGCGCCACGCCCAGCGCGCGGACGCGGTAGTGCGCGAGACCTCGCACGGTGCGCCCGCGGACCTTGGCGCGATCGTCCCACGAGCGAAGCGCCATCGCGGTGACGAATCCGGGGTGCGCTTCGAAGGAGGCGCGTTCGTCGGTCCCCAGCGGTCCACCTTGCGCGATGAAGGTGACCTTGGAACCTTCGGAGAGTTCGTCGTAGTAGTCGGGATCGATGGTGCAGCGCCAGCGCTTGGCCGTGACGTGCAGGGCCACGGGTTGGGCCACGGCGGCGCCGAAGATCGGATCGAGGATCCGTGCGCCGGCGGCCGCGTGATGGTCGGTGAGGAGATGGTCGCGCGCGCCCTCGCCGGTGACGAACCAGCCCACGTCGTGAAAGAGCGCCGCGACGATGAGTTCATCGGTCGCCCCGTCGGCGACGGCGAGGTCCGCGCACTGCAGTGCGTGTTCGACGATGCTGACGTCGTCACC
>JAJZFO010000132.1 GCA_021805305.1 Actinomycetes bacterium
CACCGCGGCCAATTGTCCACACGCCGCGTCGATGGAACGTCCCCGGGTGTTGCGCACCGTCGCGTTCACGCCACGCGCGAGCAGACCGTCGCGGAACTCGCTGACCCTCGCCAGGCGCGACCCTCGCACGAGGTAGCCGGGCGTCGGGTTGAGCGGGATCAGGTTGACGTGGGCGCGAAGGTCGGCCGCGTACTCCGCCAGCTCGTCCATCGCTCGATCGGTGTCGTTGACCCCGTCGATGAGGGCCCACTCGAAACTCAGCCGTCGCGACGTCGTGGCCAGCCATTTCTCACACGCCTCGCGCAGCCGCTCGAGCGGGTAGCGCCGGTTGAGGGGCACGAGCTCGTTGCGCGTCTCGTTGTTGGCGGCGTGCAGGCTCACCGCGAGCGTGAGGGCCAAGCCCTCCTCGGCCAGACGCTCGATCGCCGGCGCCACGCCCACCGTGGAGACGGTCAGGTGCCGCGCCGACATCGAGCGATACTCGTGCAACTTCTTCACCACCGCCACGGTGACGCCGTAGTTGGCCAGGGGCTCGCCCATGCCCATGAAGACCACGTTCGACAACCGTCGCGGGGCCGCGGCGCGCGCGGCGAACATCACCTGCTCGATCACCTCACCCACGCTGAGTTGACGGGTGAAGCCCGCTTGACCGGTGGCGCAGAAGGTGCAGCCCATCGCGCAGCCGGCCTGGGAGGAGACGCAGACCGTCACGCGATCGGCGTAGCTCATCAGCACCGTCTCGATAGTGGCGCCGTCGTGCAGTCGAAACACCCATTTGCGCGTGGCCCCCAGGTCGCTCGCGACCTCGTTGGCCACCTCGAGGGCGGGGGGGAACTGGGCGTGCAGTCGCTGGCGCAGCGACTTGGGCACCGTCGTGATGTCGCCCAGCGCGAGTCCCTCGTCCCAGAGTCCGTGCCAGACCTGGTCGACGCGGTATCGCGGCTCACCGCTCAGCCACGACGCGAGCTCCTCGACGTCGAGGTCATAGATCGAAGGCACCCCACCACGCTAGGGCCCCACGGGCCCGCGCCGTGCTGCGCCCGCGGAGAGGCGCGTCGGGCCAATCTCTGCTTGACTCGATGGCACGCGTCAGATCAAAGGAGTGCCATGCAACTAGAGAACACGTCAGCCCTCGTCACCGGTGGAGCGTCGGGACTGGGCGAAGCGACCGTACGCGCCCTCGCCGCGCGCGGGGCGCACGTCGTCGTCGTCGACCTCAACGAACAGCGCGGCGGTGACGTCGCGGCGTCGGTGCAGGGACACTACGCCGCCTGTGACGTGACCAACGCCGAGCAGGTGATCGCGGCCATCGCCAGCGCCACCGCCGTCGCGCCACTACGCAGCGTGGTCAACTGCGCCGGCATCGCCTGGGCCCAACGCACGGTGGGCAAGGACGGGGAGTACGCGTCGGCGCACGACCTCGACCTCTACCGCAAGATCATCGAGGTGAACCTCGTGGGGACCTTCAACGTCTGTCGACTCGCGGCCACCGCCATGAGTCGCAACGACCCCGACGACGACGGCTGTCGCGGCGCCATCGTCAACACCGCCTCCGTCGCCGCCCAGGACGGCCAGATCGGTCAAGTGGCCTACTCCTCGTCCAAGGGCGGCATCGTGGGCCTCACGTTGCCACTGGCGCGCGACCTCGCGGCCGTGGGCGTGCGGGCCAACTGCGTCCTGCCGGGTCTGATCGACACCCCCATCTACGACTTCGCCCCCGACGCCGAGGACTTCAAGGCCAAGCTCGCCCAGGGCGTCTTGTTCCCCAAGCGACTGGGGCGTCCCGCGGAGTTCGCCTCACTGGTGCTCGAACTGCTCACCAACAGCTACATGAACGCCGAGTGCGTGCGTCTGGACGCCGGCGTGCGACTGCCCCCGAAGTGAGTCGCCCGACGACCTGCGTTGACCAGCCCTGAACCACCCACCTCGCGTCAGCCAGCGAGGTCGCGTCGCACGTAGCGGCGAAGGCCGAGCGCGGCGACGACCAGGCCGACGAGGGTGACCCACGCCAGTCCCCCCACGTCGATCGGCTGCACCGGCACCGCGCGCAGGTAGTGGAACGGATCAAGGGCGAGCGTCCACGTGGGCCACTTGAGGATCGGTCCGAGCGCCTGCACGACGTAGGCCACGACGATCAGCACCGATCCCACGGTGAAGGCCGCGCGGGGCATCACGCCCACCAGGAGCAGGGCGGCCCCCACGAAGAACGGCACGAGTCCGAGCGAACTGACAATCGCCTCGGTCACGGTGCCCAGCGACATCGACGTGCCACTGACTCTGACCCCCACCCACATGGCGAGGATCGTCGCGCTCGCGGCCACCACCACCGCCAGGGCGGCGCTCGCCACCACGCTGGTGATCCAGGTCAGGCGGCGCGGACCGGTCCCCAACGCCACGTCGAGGCGTCCGCGGACCTCGTCCATCGCCACCGAGGCGATCCACGTGAAGGCGAGGTAGGTGAAGGCCACCGACAACGCCACCGTCGTCAGGGCCACGAACCCCACCCCCGTGACCATCGCCCCGTAGCCGAAGCGATTCAGCAGCGAGACGTAACCCGGGTCGGTCGAAGCCAGCGACACCAGGGCGTGCGTCAGGTAACCCAGGATCCCGCCGAAGACGGCCAGCGCGAGGGTCCACCAGCGCCACACGCTGGCGCGTTCTCGCCACGCGAACGTCCAGGACGAACCCAGCAGGCGGGGCCGGGCCGGCGCCGAGTCGCGATGCGTCCACAACGCCCCGCCCGCGTCGCGGTGGCGCTGGAGGACGACCACGACGACGGCGGTGAGGACCGGTCCGAGGAGGGCGGGGACCAACGCCGCGGGGTCGACACGCCCGAAGGCCCCGATCTTCTCGACCCAGCCGAAGAAGGTCGCGTCGCGCAACCACTCGTTGGCCGTCGCCGCGTCCGCCACCATCCGCACGAAGAACGCCACGACGATCACCGCGAGTGCGGCCTGGCTCGCGCTGCGCCGCGGGGCGACGAACTGCGCGCCCAGCAGACCGACGGCGGCGCC
>JAJZFO010000010.1 GCA_021805305.1 Actinomycetes bacterium
GGTGGTGATGACCTTGAAGGTCGAGCCCGGCGGGAACGTCTGCTGGGTGGCGACCACGCCCAGCGGTGGGAAGCCGTTGGCGTTGTTCTTCGAGATCTTGTTGTAGTAGGCCAGGGCCTTGGAGTAGCTGGGCGAGGCTAGGTACTCGGGCTCGTAGGTCGGGTTGGAGTACATCGCCATGATGGCGCCCGTCTGGGGCTGGATGACCACGGCGGCGCCGTCCTGGCCGCCCATCGCGACCTGGGCGATGCGCTGCAACGCCGGGTAGAGCGTCGTCTGTACGCTGTCGGCGGCCATCGTGGGCGCGAGTACCTGCTCGAAGTTCTGAGCGGGCTGCGCGTGTGCCGTCAACTGCGTGTTGTACTCCTCCTCCAAGCCCCACGTCGTCCCGAGGGCCGGCGCCACGAAACCCACGACCCCCGCCGTGAGACTCCCGAGGGGGTATTCGCGCTGGAAGTACTTGCCCGAGGCGCCCGTCGGTAGGGAATCCGCCAGGACCGTCCCGTCGGCCCCGAGGATCTCACCACGGGGGGCCGAGCTCGACACGGAGTTGACGCGAGGGTTCAACGGTGACGCGCTGAGCGCCCCCGCCCGGAAGTACTGCACGTAGGCCGACTGGGCCGCGACGACGACGAACAACAGCAGGATCAACGACGCCAGGATCGAGAGTCGTCGCGACACGATCAGCCCCTGGCCGTGGTCGGCGACGTGACGGTGGTGGAGGTCGTCGAGTTCGGAGTGGTCGCGACCGTGGTCGTCGTGACGGGTGTGGTCGTCGTGGTTGTCGGAGTGGTGGGCGTACGGCTCGACAGGTACAGGCCGCGCAGGTAGAAGGCGTAGTTACGCGCCGCGACGATCGACGGCTCTGCGATGGTCGCCTTGACCGAGAGACGCGCGGCCGGCTGCAGGTCGGACATCAGGTCGCCAGTCCTCCACACGAGTTTCGGCTTGTACCACAACACCCCGTTGGGCTGGCCCTCATAGACGCCAATGTACTTGCCGGCCGGCGCGAGGTAATAGGTCGAATAGGCGTACCAGTGCACGACGAAGAAGAAGGCCCAGACGACCGCCGCCAGGATGACGACGCCGACGGCCGCTCGCCAGGTGAGTCGCGGTCCCCTGCGGCGTTGCCGACTCGCCACCGTGGCTTCGAGCGGGGGTGGTGCGGCCGACATCGTGCTATTGATCTCGCGCGTCGCCTCGTGCGCCTCGTCGAACTCCAGGAGCACCGCGGAGATGTTGTCGCGTCCGCCCGACGCCTTCGCCGCGTCGATCAGGTTGCTGACCGCAGTGTCGAGCGAGACGTCGGCCCCCGCCAACTCCGCCAGGTGGGCGGGGTCGAGCTCGTTGGAGAGTCCGTCGCTGCACAGCAGGATGCGATCACCGGCCTGCACGTGCAGCGACATGACGTCGATCTCGATGTTGTCGTCCACGCCGATGGCTCGCGTCAACTGATGTCGGCGCGGGTGGGTGAGGGCCTCCTCGGAGGTGAGGCGGCCCAGTCGCACCCACTCCTCGGCGACGGAGTGATCGGCGCTGAGCTGACGTAGCGCACCGTCGCGCAACTGATAGGCGCGGCTGTCGCCGACGTGCAGCATCGTCGGCGTCGTCACGCCGGGGCCGTCGTGGGTGAGGCCGACGACCATGACGGTGGTGCCCATGCCGAAGCGCTCGGGATTCTCCTTGGCGTCGGACAGGACGACTTGGTTGGCGTCTTGGATGCCACTCAGCAGTCCCTCGACCGTGGGTCGCGTCAGGAAGCTGTTGTAGATCGCCTCGACGGCCATCGCCGACGCCACTTCCCCGGCGGCGTGGCCACCCATTCCGTCGGCCACGATGGCGAGCGAGTCGTCGACGAAGACGGCGTCCTGGTTCGTCTCACGAACCAGTCCGGTGTCCGTGGCGGCGGCGTAGCGCCAACGCGTCAACGAACCACCTCGAACAAGACACCGCCCACCTGCACGATGTCACCCTTCTCCAAGTGCACGCGTCCATGCACCATTGTCTGGTTCACGTAGGTCCCGTTGGTGGAGCCGAGGTCCTCCACCGTCAGGTCGCCATCGTCGTTGGAGAAACGAGCGTGGCGCGACGACAGGTAGGTGTCGGGGACCACGAGGTCGCACTCGGCGCCGCGCCCGATGACGAACGCCGGATCGACGCCCACGCGCTCACCCTCGAACTCGGGCGGTTCGACGAACTCGAGTGCCAGGTTCGCGCGCCGGCGTCGCTCCTTGGTCGGTCCCTCCACCGGGCGCGATTCGACGATCGCCACGCGCAGCACCCTCGCGAAGAACAAGACGGCGATGACCATCACGAGCACCTGCAGCGGACGAACCACCGCGGCGTAGTTCGTCGTCGCGCCCAACACGACTACGCCAGCTCTATTCGAAAATGCAGGGTGCCCACGGTGATGTCGTCGCGCGGCGATAGGGACACCGCGTCGATGCGGTGACCGTTCACGAAGGTGCCGTTGGTCGAGCGCAGGTCGCGGATCGCCACGCCCTCCGCGGTGCGCCACACCTCGGCGTGTTGACGCGAGACGTTGGAGTCGTTGATCACGACCCCGGCCTGCGGGCTCCGGCCGATGATCAGAGGGGTCTCACCCACGACGAAGGTGCGGCCGTCGCCCGCGATGAGCCGCGGCTCACTATTGCCACCGACGAAGTCGGTCTCGACCGCGATGTCGCCGGTCTTGACGTCGTCGTCCACGTACACCTCGACGTCCACGGGGCCGACGAAGCTGTACCCCTCGTTCAGCGCGTGCTGGCGCACCGTCTCCTCGAGCTCGGCGATCAGCGCCTTCTGGAAGCCGTCGAAGCGCTCGGCGTCGGCGGGACTCAGCCACACCCGCACGACGTTCGGTGAGAGGGGTCCCTGGGTCGAGAGGCGACGCGTCAGGTCAATCTCCCGTACGATACGGGTGCCGATCTCAATGGGCTGGAGCGCGTTCTTGAACGGACGCGACAGCGTCCTCTCAAAGATTCGCTCGAGACCGTTTTCGACTTTCTTCAGGACCATGTCATCCTTCACTGTACCGGTCCCACCCGTCCCCCGATTGGCCGACGGCGCACGGGTATGGATTTGCACTAAGGTTGTCACCTCTAGGGCGAGTGGCGAAATGGCAGACGCGCAGGCTTCAGGTGCCTGTATTCGAAAGGATGTGCGGGTTCAAGTCCCGCCTCGCCCACCACGGTGATCCGACAGATCTTCTGGGACGGATGGACGCTCAGACTACTTTCTTATCCTGTCGTTGATGGTTGACCGAGGGATCGAGGGTCAGGTATCGGGTCATCGTCGCGCCCCTCGACAAAGACGCGAACGACTGAGTGCCCAAGAGGAGCACTCGCTCGCCACTGCGCTCCCCCGGCCTACCGCCTTTCCATCGGTCCACCTCCGACCGTTAGGATGACGAGGGAGAGGCGGGTAGCCGTCACCTTGTC
Organism: Actinomycetes bacterium; assembly: GCA_021805305.1. Next base: position 3,441 of record JAJZFO010000010.1, read on the forward strand.
CCGTTCAACAATGAGGCTCGACTCACGACGCGCCACCACCCTGGCTCACCAGAGGAACTCCCGTAGGTCACCTGCGCCAGGGCGAACTAGGTGGCGGTACCGAAGAGGGCGCCGATGGCGTAGGTGACGGCGAGGGCGAGGGCGCCACCGACCCCGACGCGCAGCGCGCCGCGCACGCGCGGGGCGCTGCCGAGCGCGGCCCCCACGACCCCCAGAACGCACAGCGCACTCAGAGTGACTCCCACGATGATCGCGGTGCGAATCCCTGAGGGTGAGAGTGCGGCCGACAACAGCGGTGCGACGGCACCAACGGCGAAGCTCGCCGCCGACGCCGCGGCCGCCTGCAAGGGGCGCGCCGCGCCCGCCTCGGTGTGGCCCAACTCATCGCGCAGGTGCGCCCCAAGAGGGTCCTTCGCGTGGAGGGCGGCCGCGACCTGCGAAGCGAGGTCGTGGGTAAGCCCCCGGTCCACATAGATGTTGGTCAACTCGTGCAGCTCCGCAGCGGGGTCCGCCGCGAGCTCTTGCTCCTCGCGTCGCCGATCAGCCCTCTCGGTGTCGGCCTGGGCGCTCACCGAGACGTACTCACCGATCGCCATCGCCATCGCGCCGGCACTGAGAGCGGCCACACCGGCGGTGAGAATCGCGTTTCGACTCGCGCCCGCCGCGGCCACGCCGACCAGCAGCGCGGCGGTCGACACCAGACCGTCATCGGCACCCAGCACCGCGGCCCTCAACCATCCCGAGCGTTCAGATCGATGCCGCTCGTCATGTGTGTCCATACCAGCAAGGTACACGCCCACGCGAAGCACCAAAGTCCCAATGTCGGCCTCGCGCCGACGGGTCACGGCACCCTCGAGGACCTCACGTCCCCGAGGGTGCTCTACGACGTACGTGCGGTGTCGTGATCGGCACCTCGTATCGACGCGTCGTTGGACTCTAGCGAGCGACCACCGTGACCTGGTTGGAGAACGAGCCGATCCCCGCAGAGTTCACCGCCGTCACGACGACGTAGTAGGTCCGACCACTCACTCCCGTGAAGCGGTAGGCGAACTGGTTGAAGGGCACCGACACCAGGGAGCGGAACGCGGCGCCAGTGGGCGACGTGCCGACGTAGATGTTGTAGCCGCTCAGACGCACGCCACCGTTGGAGACCGGCGGATGCCAGTGGATGGTGATGGTGCTACCGGCCACCGACTTCGCGAAGATGAACGGCGCGCCCGGGATCGACACGAGACCCTTGGTCGTCGTCGGTCCTGACGCTGAGACAATACTCACCTGGTTGGAGAACGGTCCGATGCCCGCAGAGTTCACCGCGCGCACGACGATGTAATAGACACGCCCCGGTATGGCGGCGAATCGGTAGGTGAACTGGTTGAAGGGCACGTGCACCACCGGTCGCGACGCGGCACCGCTGGGCGAGGTGCCGACGTAGATGTTGTAGCCGCTCAGACGCACGCCACCGTTGGAGACCGGCGGGCGCCAGTGGATGGTGATGGTGTTGGCGACCACGCTCTTGGAGTTGATGAACGGTGAACTCGGCAGCGTGACCTGGCGTCCCGTCACGGCGCCGCTCAGAGCGACCGGCGCCGAGGGCGCGCTCGTTCCAGCGGCGTTGGTCGCGGTCATCGTGAAGGAATAGTTGACGCCGCTCTGGAGTCCGCCGATCCGGCAACTCGTCATGCTACGAGGCACGTGACAGAACGAGGTCCCTGGCGAGGCGGTGACTCGGTAGCTCGCCACGGGTGTCCCCCCGGTGGACGTGGGAACGCTCCAGGAGACCGTCGCGACGTTGCCGCTCGGGACCGCCTTGAGGATCGTCGGGGGCGAGGGGACCGTCGCCGGCCGCACCACGTTGGACAGACCAGCGGGACCGGTACCCACACTGCTCATCGCCGTGACGGCGAAGCGATACTGGTCGCCGTTGGTGAGGCCGGTCACGGTGCACGTGGTCGGCACGGGAGTCGTGCTGGAGATGGTCACCATCGTCGTGCCCACCGTGGTGCACGTCTGGCCCCCGCGACTGGCCACCGTGAGGTCGGTGGCCGTGACGCTGTAGCCGTAGACGACCGTTCCACCGTCGCTCGCGGGAACATTCCAGGTCACCACCGACTGCGTATTGGCGTTCGACGTCGCGTGAACACTCAGCGGCGCACTGGGTACCTCGACGAAGTTCCAGGTGTCGGCGAGACCACTCGTGCCCGAATAGCCGCCGAAGAGGAGCGCACTATTGGTGGACGTGTTGTAGGCCAGCGCCGCGAGGTAGCGCGCGGACGGCGACGTCGAGGACGTCAAGGCACTCCAGGACGTGCCATTCCACTGCCACATCTCGGAGAAGCCGCTGGCACCATCCGTGCCGCCGAAGAGCACGACGTTGTTGGTGTTGGCGTCGAAGAACATCGACGCGGCGAAGCGCGCCGCCGGGTTGGCGGAGGGCTGCAGCGTCCACTGGGTACCGTTCCACGTCCACGTGTCCGAGATCGGGCCGGTGACGCCGGTGCCCCCGTACATCACGACACTGTGGTTCTGGGCGTCGTAGGCCATGGCCTGCTCGTAACGGGCCGGGGGAACAGAGGTGCTCAGCGTCGGCGAGGTCCACGAGGTCCCGTTCCAGAACCAGGTGTCCGACAGTGGTCCGGAGGTCCCCTTACCACCGAAGAGCACGACGTTGTTGGTAGCGGCGTCGTAGACCATCACCGCGCCCGAACGAGGTGCGGGGCCCGACACCAGTTGCTGGGTCCACGTGGTGCCGTCCCACGTCCACGTGCTCGCCACCGGACCGGTGGCACTGAGTCCTCCGAAGAGCACCACGTTGTGCGTGGCCGGGTCGTACACCATCGCCGCGCCGCGTAGGGCCGGTGGGCTCGTGGCCGGCGACAGCTTCACCCATACGCTGCCGTTCCACGACCACGTCTCGTTGAGCTCGGTGCCGTTGAACCCACCAAAGAGGAGGGTGGTGTTGGTCGCTGCGTCGTACACCATCGCCGCGTCGTATCGCGCCGAGGGACCGCTGGACGCGGTCGACACCTGCAGCCAATGCAGGGGTGCGCTGGTCGAGGCCGACGCGGGTGACAGGAACCCGACGAGTGACGTGGCGCCAAGCGCGAGGGCGGACAGGGCTACTGCCGCACGACGAAAACGGGAAAGAGTTCTCAACATATATCCTCCGAACGAGTGGCGAGGTCGACGACTCTCACCTCCACTCTAGGGACGCCTCTGAGCGCTCCAGCGAATTCACTGGATAGTCTAAGGACATCGACAGAGTGTGAAGGTTCGATGTCAAGTCGTCTCATCGTGCTACGGCGTGAGTGTTCACAATCGAGTCGGCGCCGTACAGTGTGTTGCCACGAACGACACGTCACACGGTGCTGATGAGAGTCGTCGAGTCGAATGACCACGGGCAAGACCCGAGTACTCGCGAACCGTCGACGCAACGTGACGCGTCCACGAGTTGACCGCGATCTCCGATGACTATGCGTCGAACCGCTCCTCGTCGACGACGACCTCTACGTCTCGCCCCTCAACGTCGCGTCGTCGAGAGGCCTCGAACTCTCCTCGAGAGGCCAGATCCTCCTAGGGCGTGTAGACCATCACTTCTCGCGAGGCCGATCCGACGCCCACCGCGTTGATCGCCCGAACGACGATGTAGGTCCTGAAGCCCTTGCGTCCCCGGAATGCGAAAGTTCTCTGCCTGATCAGCCTGGCATTGAGTGGGCTCGTGGTCTCGCCACCCGACGCGGGTCCGACGTACACGTCGTAGCCGATCACGCGACTGCCCCCGTTGGAGCGAGGCCAGCGCCAGTGCAGGACGACTCGGCCCCTCAGCGCACGCGCCGAGGTGATGATCGGAGGACCGGGCGTGGCGCGCACGACGACGCTCATCGAGGGACTCGACGCGGGCCCGTTGCCCGAGGCATTGGTCGCGTAGACGACGAAGGTGTAGCGCGTGCCATCGCGTAGTCCCGAGATCACGCAACCCTTCGCCGTCGCGGGCACGTGACACGACGCGCCGCCGGGACGAGCGATGGCGCGATAGCTCACGAGAGGCACACCCGAGGTCGACGCCGGCGCACTCCACGAGAGCGTCACCGCTTCGTTCGCGGGCGCCACTGACATGATCGTCGGAGCGCTCGGAACACTCGAGGGGACCACCACGTTCGACGTGGCTGACGCCCCCGCTCCCACCGCCGTGGTCGCGACGACGCTGAACGTGTAGCGATCACCGTTGACGAGTCCCGTCACCGTGCAGGTGGTCGCACCGGACGTGGCGCACGACGTTCCCGCACTCGTCGGTGACGCCAGATCCTTGGCGAGAACGAGGTACCCGGTGATCGCACTACCACCATCGGACGTCGGTACCGTCCACGTCACCACCGACTGGGCATTTGCGCTCGAGGTCGCGCGCACGTCGCGAGGGGCCGTCGCGGGCGTGACGAACTCCCACGTGTCGGAGAAGGAGCTGGCACCATCGGTGCCGCCGAAGAGCACGACGTCGCGATGCTTCGCGTCGTACGTCATCGATGACTGCCACCGAGGCACTGGCGAGTTCGCCGGGGTCAGCGAACTCCAGTAGACGCCGTTCCACAGCCACGTCTGGGCGTCGGCGCTCGTGCCATCGGTACCCGCGAAGAGAACGAGTTCGCCGATCGTGCCGTCGTAGGCCAATGATCCCCCGTAGCGCCCCGGCGGGCTCGCCACCGTCGCCGAGGTCCACGCCGCGCCGTCCCAGGTCCAGGTGTCACCCAGGACCCCGTTCGTCCCGCGACCACCGAAGAGGACCACATCACGATGCTTCGCGTCGTACGCCATCGACCCGCCCGCGCGCGCCGGCGGGCTCGCCGGACCCGTCGCCGACGACGTCCAGGTCGTACCGTCCCAAGTCCAAGTGTCCGCGAGCGGTCCGCTGGCACCCTGCCCACCGAAGAGGACCACCGTGTGGGTGGCGGCGTCGTAGGCCATCGAGCCCTCCGACCGCGGCGCCGGGCCCGACGCGCTCGCCGGCGTCCACGCCGTGCCGTTCCAGGTCCAGGTGTCGCCCAAGACCCCGTTGAGCCCGACCCCGCCGAAGAGGACCACCGTGTGGGTGGCGGCGTCGTAGGCCATCGACGCGTTCTCGCGTCCCGGGGGGCTTGAGGGCGACGTCACCGGTGTCCAGGCGGCACCGTCCCAGACCCAGGTGTCGTCGAGGAACGCTCCATTGAACCCGCCGAAGAGGACCGTAGTGCCGGTGGCCGCGTCGTAGACCATGGACGCTCCGCTGCGGGGCGGCGGCGATCCCGTCGATGGCCCTATCTGGAGCCACTCGCCACTCACGGACCCCGGCGCGGACGCCCCGCGGGCGACCCCGTTGGCGAAGAGTGTCGCGCCCAGCGCCAACCCGGCGATGACCGGCACGAGGATCCGGCGTCCTAGCGAGAGTTGTCGTGACATTCGAGGATCCTGACGAGCATCGTTATCGGGGCCTACGACTGCGACTATAGACAACGCCCCCGGTGCGTCTGCACGCGCACCAGAGCACCTGAGAAGCGAGGGTGCGACTTCGTGATCGGCCCGGTGATCGAGTGGCGAGAGCTGCGCGAACCGTGGTCGGACGTTGAGCCAGCGTCCTCGGTGTCGAGAGAATCCAATTCAGTGACTGAAGATCGTCACGTTGTTGACGTAGGGCAGGATCGCCACCGCACCCACCACACCCACCGCGACGCTCATCAAGGTGAGTGCAGCGCGCCGGCGCGCCCCGCGCACTTGACGGCGAGACCTTCGCAGGAAGTCCCTCGGGGCGAATGTCGCGGTCTCCCTGAGGTGAGCCAGCACGTGGACCGTCGTCACCAGGAACCACAGGAAGAACGAGGCGTGATGGATCTGTGAGAGCTGCGGGTGCATCGACCGGGGCGCCACGATCACCAGACCGACGCCGGAGGCGAGCATCACCAGCGTCAGCACGATGATGACCGGCCCCAGCAGGCGTAGCAGCGGAAGCGGCGGTCCTTTGCGGCGATAGGAGTAGCTACCCGCGTAGTAGCGCACGAAGCGCCACGAGGTGCTGGCGACCTTCAACAGGATGGGCGGGATCACCACCACCCCTAAGAACACGTGCAGACGGGTCTGCGCGTTCGCCACCGGCACGGTGAGACCTACCAGGAAGAGCAGTACGAGGAGGAGGGCGGCGACCATGGCGGTGAGTCGCTCGTTGCCCTCGACGCCCCCGCTGCGCGGGTTGCGCGATTTACGCGTGAGCGGCACCCTCCGCTCGGTTCTCTCCGTCATCTCACTCCTCAATCCCGGTTCGCGCTTGCGGCCCGAGCACGTGTCACGAGGGGTCCATGGATCACGGTCAGTGAACCGATGACGACCTTCATCACTCCAGCGACGCGACCCGCGGCGACCCCTTCGCCGCCCCGACGTCGGAGGTCGTCATCAGCGTCACGTTTCTCAGTGCTCCTTCGCCTCGTCTCCTCGACACCGCGAAGCACACCCCCAAAGGTATGCCGGTCGGTCCAGAAGTGGGTAAGGAGAGACTAAGGGGGAGGTAAATCCGCGCGGCACGGTGCTACGACGCCGAGGCCACGGCCCTCAACATCGATATCCGGCCGATTCCCACGCGAGCGTCGACCACCAGATGCGGATCGTGACGAGACTGCGCGGCGTTCACCCCCACGGGCAGCGAGGTGTAGTGCTCGGTGGCGCCACCACGGACGAACATGGGCGTGTCCGTCTGGTACGTCACGATGCCGATTCCCACGTTGGTCGTGAGACTCACGACGGCGTTGGCGGGCACCACGATCTGCAACACCCCGACCCCCACGCTCGCGCTCACGGTCGATCCCGTGACGGGGAAGTCCACCGCGCTCAGATCCACGGTGCCCGCACCGAATTCGACGTGGTAGCCGCGCGCGACCTGAGCCAGCGACGTCGGTTGCCAGACGAAGTCACCATTGCCACCGGCCAACGTCACACCGGTGGACTCGAGGAAGCCCATCACCGAGCCGACGACGACGATCAGCAGACTGACGACCGCCAGTAGGACCACGCCAGCGACGCGTCGTATCGTCAGTCGTCGAGCCGGCGTCTTGACGGCGATGATCGCCAGGGCGAGGAGGAACACCACCCAGGCCGCCGCCAGCCCCGGTGCCAGGACCCCCACGTGTCGCGCCACGGCGATCATCAGTCCGACCACCACGACCAACGACGCCAGGAGGGCGAAGGTCAGACGATGCGAGGTCGAGACTGGCGTCACCCGACGCCGCGGCGTGGCGTCAGCGTCGGCCAGTGGCACCACCACCCACATCACGAGATAGATCGCCACGCCCAATCCCCAGAAGAGGGTGAGCACCGCGAAGACGATGCGAACGAGGTTCTCATTGACGTCGAAGCGCTCGGCGATCCCGCCGGCGACGCCGGCGATGACGCGTTGCTCGCGACTACGCCGTAGCCGAGCCGACGCCGAATCCGGCGTTGGCGTCGATGCCGCCGCGGCGGTGTCGGGCTGCTCGCCGATCGCCGGACTCGCCTCGTTCGGTACCTCGTTCGCTGATGTGCTGTCGCTCATGAGCAGAGACTACGGCGCCAGACCAGGTAGAACCATCGGGGATATCCCTCAAGGGTCCTAAGGACCTCAGGGTTTTCCCCCAGTGACTTCCTCGCGACGTCGTGGAAGACTATGTACGGTTTCAGAAAGGGAGGCATCTGGTGACCTCATCCCCCAACTCACCCCTCCCCATCCTCGGTGTCCCCCAGCGCCCCTTGCGGCGTTCCACCAGTTCGCCCCTCATCGGTGGTGTCTGCGCCGGCCTCGCCACACGACTGGGGGTGCGCGAACTCACCGTCCGCGTCGTGGCGAGTCTCACGGCGCTGTTCTTCGGGGTCGGACTCCTCATCTACATGCTGGCCTGGCTCCTCGTCCCGCGATGGGGTGAGGACCGGTCGGTCGCCCAACGCCTGGTCGGCGCGCGACGTGAGACGCATCTCATCTTGTTCGCACTCCTCCCGGTGCTTCTCGTGCTTCTCGCGCTGGGCAGATTCGCTCGACGCGGCGGGGGTGTCGCGGTCTGGCCCGTGCTTCTCGCCGGTGTCGCCCTGGTGGCGATCTGGTTCGGCTCGTCACGCGAGGAGAAGGGCCACCTCCACGAGGTCGTGAACGCCGCTCCCATTCTCGGGTCGTCCTCATCACATGGATGGCGCGCCCTGGCGTGGCGCTTCGTCCCTGCCGTAGTCTTGCTCGTCATCGGCCTCGAGACGTTGCGGCGGATCGGCGGCATCTGGGGTGGGGCGGTTCCCGCCGTCCTGGGGGCGGGGGCCCTCGCCGCCGGTGGCGCCATCCTGCTGGCGCCGTGGTGGCTCGACAGCGTCCGCGATCTCTCGCGCGAGCGCCGCGAACGCGTCCGCGTCGAGGAGCGAGCCAAACTCGCGGCCCACGTCCACGACTCGGTCCTGCAGACCCTGACATTGATAGAGAAGGCCGCGCACAATCCGGCCGAGGTCACACGGCTGGCTCGCGCTCAGGAGCGTGAACTCCGCCAGTGGCTCTTCTCACCCGAAGGCACCACGCGCCACGACGAGGCCGGCGAGTCGTTCGCCGAGCAATTACGCCGTATCGAGAGCGATGTCGAGAGTGACTACGGAGTGATCGTCGAACTCGTCATCGTGGGCGACTGCCCCGCCGATTCGCACGTCACCGCCCTCACCGGCGCCACTCGCGAGGCAGCGATCAACGCCGCCAAGTGGGCGGGGGTCGCGCGAGTGTCCATCTACGGGGAGGTCGAGCCCACCGCCATCTCGGTCTACGTCCGCGACACCGGCGTCGGATTCGACCCCGAGC
>JAJZFO010000183.1 GCA_021805305.1 Actinomycetes bacterium
GTTCGCGACCCAGATGGACCCCTCGAGGCCGATGTAGTTCAGGCCCTTCTCCTTGGCCATCTTCTCGCGGGGGTCCTCGGTCTCGGTGGCGCGGAACTCCTCCCACTCGGGGTGGCGAAACGACGCGTTCTCGTCCAGGGTCACCTTCGCGTCGAGCGCGTGGACCTTGCCCTCGGGCGTGAGGATCAACGGGTTGATCTCGGCCAGGTCGCAGTCGCCGCGCGTGTAGCAGTCGTAGAGCTTGACCAGCAGTTCCGCCGCCTGCTCACGCGCCACCTCGTCGAGCTCGGCCTCGTGCACCCAACGTCGCGCGGTCGCCAGGTCCAATCCGCGCACGGGATCGATCGACAAGAACGCGATGGCGTCGGGGTTCTCCTCGGCCACGACCTCGATCTCGACGCCCCCCTGAGCGCTCAGCATCCCCAGGTGCGTCTTGTTGGGACGGTCCAGGGTGAACGAGGCGTAGTACTCCTTGGCGATGTCGCTCGAGCGCTCGATCCACAGGCGCCGCACGACGTGTCCCTTGATGTCGAGTCCCAGGATGTTCCCCGCGTGCAGACGCACCTCGTCGACGTCGTTGGCCAGCTTCACGCCGCCGGCCTTGCCGCGACCACCCACCTTGACCTGCGCCTTGACCACGACGGGGTAGTCGACGCGCTCGGCGACCGCGACGGCCTCCTCCACGGTGTCGGCGACGTCGCCGGGCGACACGGCGATGCCGAATCGCGAGAAGTACTGCTTTCCCTGATACTCGAAGAGATCCATTCGACTCTGCTTTCTGAATTGGTGGGGGGCTGCGACTGCGGGGTACTACGAAGGGGTGGCCAACGGCGCGTTGTCCAGGGTGGCCTCGAGCCAGGTACCGATCTCGTGCAGCGAGGCGCCGGGCGTGAAGACGCGCGCGACGCCCATCGCGGCCAACGGCGCGGCGTCGGCCTCGGGGATGATGCCCCCGACGACCAGGACCACATCCTCGCGGCCGTGAGCGCGCAGCAGTTCAACGACGCGCGGGACGAGCACCAGGTGCGCCCCCGACAACAGCGACAGTCCCAGGGCGTCGGCGTCCTCTTGCACGACCGCCTCGACGATCTGCTCGGGCGTCTGGTGAAGACCGGTGTAGACCACCTCGAAGCCCGCGTCGCGCAGGGTGCGGGCGATCACTTTGGCACCACGGTCGTGGCCGTCGAGACCGGGCTTGGCCACCACGACGCGATAGGTGCGCTTCACAACCACCCATCTTACGTGAGGCGGCGCGACGCGCCATTCGAGGAGCCCCTCGAGGTCCGACGACTAGCCTTGGTTCTCGTGAGCGGTCCAGGTGAATCCCGCGGGGCAGTGCGAGCGCTCGCCTCGGCGATGCGGATCCCCCAGTGGGTGAAGAACGGCCTGCTCGTCGTTGCGCCGGGGGCGTCGGGAACGCTCTTTCACCGCTCGGTCCTGGCCAACACCATCGTCGCGTTCCTCTCGTTTTGTTGCGTATCCTCGAGCGTCTACATCCTCAACGACCTGCGCGACCTCGAGTCGGACCGTCAACACCCCACCAAGCGGTTCCGCGCGATCGCCGCGGGCGACCTCTCGCGCTCGCGCGCCCTGGGCGCGGCGGCGGCCCTGGTGGTGCTCGGACTGGCCCTGCCGGTGCTCATCCACCGGCCCGGGGGCTTCTACTTGATCCTGGCCCTCTACCTGGTGGAGACCTTCAGCTACATCTTCTGGCTCAAGAACGCGGTGATCATCGAACTGGGCCTCGTGGCCAGCGGATTCTTCCTGCGCTCCTACGGCGGCGCCATCGCCTCGCACATCCCCGTGTCGACCTGGTTCCTCATCGTGGTGACCTTCGGCGCGCTGTTCCTCGTGGTCGGCAAACGCTCCGCCGAACTGCGTCACGTCGGCACGGTCAATCGGCCGGTCCTCGCGGAGTACACCGCGGACTTCTTGCACTCGGCCCTGACCCTGACGGCCACCGTCGTGGTGACCGCGTACTGCCTCTGGGCGATCGACACGTCGTCGACGGGACTCTCCTCGGTCAAGCACGAGGTGATACCGGTGCGCCTCTCGATGGTGCCGGTCGTCCTGGCCATCTTGTTCATCATGCGCGGCGCCGAGTCCAGCAACGGCGAGTCCCCCGAGGACCTGTTGCTCAAGAACCGCACCGTGCAGATCCTGGCGGTCATCTGGCTGGGTCTGATCGTCGGGGGGACCTACGCATGACCCGCCAGCGACTCTTCGGCTGGGGACGCACGTCGCCCGGGATGTCCGAGGTCCAGTCCCCCGCCAACGAGGACGAGGTCGCCCAGGAGCTGGCGAGGGACGCCAGCACCATCGCGCGAGGACTCGGACGCAGTTACGGCGACGCCGCGCAGTTGAGTGGCGGCGTCGTCTTGAACAATCGCGCCCTCGAGGGCATCGGCCCCATCGCCCCCGACGGGGTCGTGACGCTGGGCGCCGGGGTCTCCATCGATGAACTCCTGGCGGTCGCCATTCCCCTGGGCTGGTTCGTCCCGGTCACCCCGGGCACGCGACAGGTGACCATCGGGGGCGCCATCGCGGCCGACGTGCACGGCAAGAACCACCACCGCGACGGCTCCATCGGGGATCACGTCCTCGAGATGCGCCTGGTCACCCCCGCCGGACGTTTCCGCGTGTCGCCCTCGACGCAGCCCGACCTGTTCTGGGCGACCATCGGCGGCATGGGTCTCACCGGCGTGGTGACCACCGTGACCCTACGGCTGATCAAGATCGAGACCGACCGGGTCCTCGTCGACACCACGCGGTTCTCGCACCTCGACGACGTCATGGCCGCGATGGTCCAGGGCGACGACGACTACCGCTACTCCGTCGCGTGGGTGGACTGCATGACCAAGGGCGCCTCGATGGGTCGCGCGATCCTCACGCGCGGCCAGCACGCCACGCGGCGCGACATTGCGGCGCCCACGTTGAACGCCCCGACGCCCGCGCGGCTGCGCGTGCCCTTCAACGCCCCCTCGGGCCTACTCAACCCCCTCAGCAT
>JAJZFO010000207.1 GCA_021805305.1 Actinomycetes bacterium
GGAATCCCACGAGATACCACAGGTGCAGGCCGAGCCAGGCGATCCAGCCCAACGTCCCCTTGACCGTCGGCCCCTTGGGCAGGGTGGCCACGGCGGCGTGGCGCCCGATGGTCGCCATGATGCCCTTGTTGTGGAACTTGAAGGGCAAGGGCGGCTTGCCCTCGCCCTGACGCACGATCTGCGCCGCGACGTGGCGCCCCGACTGCATGGCCACGGGAGCCAGTTGCGGGTAATACCCACCATCGGGGTTGGGAATCGCCGCGGCGTCGCCCACGGCCCACTCGTGGGGTCGATCGAGGATTTGCAGCGACGGCGACACCCGCACCCGGCCGCCGGGACCGGCATCGGCTTGGACGTCCGTCGCCAGGGTGCCGGTCGCGGTGACGCCGGCGGCCCAGATGACGGCCGCCACGCGAAGACGTTCGCCGTCGGCGAATCGAATCGCGTGCTCCTCGACCTCGACCACGCTGCGGCCGAATTCGACCTCGACCCCCATGCGTTCGAGCTCCTTGAGCGCGTAGGCGCTGGCCTTCTCCGGGAAGGGCGTGAGGAGCCGCGGCGCCATGTCGACCAGGATGATGCGCACTCGCGTGGGGTCCAACCGGAGTCCGTCGCGTTTGATGACGGTCTTGATGAGTTCGGAGAGGGCGCCGGAGGTCTCGACGCCGGTCGGTCCGCCTCCCACGATCACGAAGTTCAGCCCGAGCGGTGCGGTGTCGGCGACCGCGTCGGCGTGCTCGAGGGACGAGAGGAGTCGGTTGCGCAGGCGTCGCGCGTCGGCCAGGGAGTAGAGGGGGATCGCGTGCTGCGACGCGCCCGGGATGCCGAAGAAGGCGGCGGTCGCCCCCGTCGCGATCACCAGGTGGTCGTACGCGATCTCGGTGTCGTCTCCGAGGACGACGACCTGACGTTCGTGGTCCACGTGGCGCACCTGACCGTGGCGGAAGCGGACGTTGTCAGCCTTGCCGAAGACCGTGCGGATGGGATAGGCCACCTCGGCGGGCTCCAGCATGGCGGTCGCCACTTGGTAGAGCAAGGGCAGGAACGTGTGGAAGTTGTGTCGATCGACGATGGTCACACGCACTCGCTGGCCCGCCAGCCCCCGAGCCACCTCGAGCCCCCCGAAGCCTCCGCCCACGATGACCACGTGGGGTGACGGCGCCGCGTCAGGTCCGGTCAACGCCGTCATCGAGGTCATCGCCATATCTGATTTAATCATACTTGACCCGAATCAATTAAGTTCCGTGATGGCTCACTCGACGACCCATCACGTAGATCACGCCGCCCAGCACCAACACGAGGGCGAGGAACTGGTCACCGGCCGCGAAGTCGAGACTGATCGCCACCGGTATCAGCGCCCCCAACACCCACGCGAGTTGCTGGCGGACCGCGAAGCGCGCGAAGGTCCGCCCTTGCGCGCCACTCGGCACGAGGCGCTGGGTGATCGCGTCGAAGCTCGGCTGGGCGACCGCCGCACCCAGTCCCAGCCAACCCGCCATCGTCGTCTGGACGATCAAGGTGGGATGGCGCGAGGCCAGACCCGCCCCCACACCCGTAGCCAGGATGGCCAGCGCCAGCAACGTCGACTCGCCCAGGGCGCTGCGCACCCGGGTGACGACGCCGAGTCCCAGCAAGGAACCCACCGCGCTGGCCGAGAGAGCCAGGGCGAACCACTGCAGACCCGCGTGCTCGCGTCGTAGTCCGAAGGCCAGGAGGAACGAGCTGAATCCCACGCCGAAGCGCATCAACGCCGACGCGCTCAGCCCCCAGGTCACCTCGGCCTCGCCCAGGGGGCTCAGCACGTGCAGGTCGCGCTCGCCCGGGCTCATGTTGGCCTCCTCGCGCACCACCCGGTTGGGGCGCTGCAGCCGCACGCTCGCCACCGTGGCCCCCGCGAACACCGCCGACGCCACGACGAGCACGCTGGTCGCGCCGAGAGTCTTGAGCACCGCCGCGCCGATCGACCCCGCGATGATCCCACTGACCGTGCCCAGCAGCGTCAACTGCGCGTTGAATCCCGCGAATCCGCGAACCTGGCGGGCGCCCTCATTGGGCCAGCCCGCGTGACCCACGCCGGTGGTGTGCTCGTGGAACTGGTCGGTGCGCGCCATCTCCGGCACCAGGGCGCCCCGCGTGACGCCGTAGAGCTTGGAGGAGATCAACACGGCGAAGGCCTCGGGGAAGAGCCAGAGGGAGTTGAGGTGCTGGCTCATCGACCAACACAGCAGGACCCGCGCGCCCGCTGAGAGCGCCACCAGGATCCGCCGACCGTTGGCCGAGCGGTCGATGAGGGGACCGAGGATGGGCGACACCACCGCGAAGGGAGCGATCGTGAGGAGCAAGTAGGCGAGCACCTTCGACTTGGCCTCGGTGGGCGACACCGAGAAGAACAGGGAGCCCGCCAGCGACACGGTGACCAGCGTGTCGCCCGCCATCATCACCACGTGCACCAGAGCGAGTCGGCCGAAGGCCGTTCTCTGGTCAAAGAGGTCCTGCACCGAGGCCCACGCCAGAGAGGCCAGTCCACGTCGACGCACGCCTCCACCCTAGTGACCGCTTCCGCCGACTCCTGGTCGAACGGCGCCCTCGCGCGGTCCCGGACCGCAGCGGACTGAGTTGCGAGGGCGAAGCGTCGCCGCGTGGACGGGTCCTCGTCATCGTGATCTCGTCGTCGGATCATTGTCACCGCGTCGTGGTCACCGCGGACGGTCGCACTGCGTAGGCTGGCCCCGTGTCGAGCCCCACCACCTCACCGGTCATCGTCACCGAGGGACTCACCAAGCGCTACGCCGGCACTGACTTCCTCGCCGTCGACCGCCTCGACCTGCGCGTGAACGCCGGCGAGATCTTCGGTCTGCTCGGACCCAACGGCGCCGGCAAGACCACCACCGCGGGGATGCTCACCACGCGAGTGGTCCCCACCTCGGGCTCGGCCCACGTGGCGGGCGTCGACGTCATCGCCCATCCCGCGCGGGCCAAGCAATTCATCGGCGTCGTC
>JAJZFO010000331.1 GCA_021805305.1 Actinomycetes bacterium
AACCATGATTGACAAAGGTGTTCTCATGGGCTTCTTCGACGACAGCGACGCACACCAGCTCGGGGCGAAGAAAGAATCGGCGAACGCGCGGCGGCGCGGAGATCAAATAGCAGTTCCGGCCTCAGCGCTTGCTGCGGCGTTGGTATCCCCGGCACGTGATGGTGAGTCGTCGTTCACAGCAAATCGCGAGTTCATCGAGCGTCTCTCGCTCGTGGTAGCCGAAATCGATTTTGAAACCGCCGTGGTGGCAGCGAGATTACGAGCTCGTCACGGCGAGAAACTTCAATTGCCCGAGGCCCCGGTGATCGCTACCGCCATTTGCCACGGAGCCGGTGTACTGGTGACAACCGATCGAGGCTGACCAACGAAGTGCAATATGGGTTTCGAGGGAAATCTCATCAGACTCGAACGGTCGTCACTTCGTACTTCCTTATATCGGGGAGGCCCAATCGTGGAGCTTCAATGAAGGAGGTCACGAGAGGAAATGGAGGGGCCCAGTGATGTTTTATCCCAGAAGTGCTGGGAGCCGGTCCATAATGTGCGAGTGGTGGTCCACGAAATTGAACCGGACGAATCGCCTGAGATCCACCTGGTGACTTCCTAAATCAGTTCATCGTTACCTATTAACTCGCCAGGGTTACGTGCGTAGAGTGTCAGACCGTGGAAGCGCGCGGACGCCATCAGGTTCTGAGTGCCGATAAGACGGCGGTGACGGCCGAGGGTATCGCTCCCGCGCTCTCGTAGGGGCGCAGCGTACGTCCCGCCAGCGCGTGCAGGTGGGCGCTGAGGGCGGCGGCCAGGAAGGGCTCGTGACCACGCGCGATTGCCGCGCCGATCATGCCCGCCAATACGTCACCCGACCCGGCCGTGGCGAGGGCGGGCGTGCCGACGTTGACGATCCGAACTCGTCCGTCGGGGTCGGCCACGATGGTGGTGGGACCCTTGAGGAGCACGACGCATTCCGTGGCGCGCGCCAGATCGCGAGTGGCGACGAGGCGCCGCGCGCCCACCGCGCCACCACTGATTCTCGTGAATTCACCCGCGTGCGGGGTCAGGACTCGCGGGGCCCGCCGCCCGAGCGACACCGTGGCGGGCGTCAACGCGTCGGCGTCGAGTACCGTCGCGACGGACGTGTCATCGAGTCGATCTCGCAGCCACGACGGGGCGTCGGGGCCCAGCCCCGGGCCCGCCACCACGCACCGACTGCGCGCATCGACGCCACTATCGCTCGTGCGCACCACCTCGGGCGCCAGCCCGCTCGGGTCGAGGGACCCCCCGCGGGTCTCGAGTTGGATCATGGACGCGCCGGCACTGAGGGCACCCGCGCACGACAGAACCGCGGCGCCACCCATCAGGGGACTACCGGCCAAGATCGTCACGGCGTGCGCCCACTTGTGGTCGTCGAAGTCGCCGCGGACGAAGCACGTCAGGTCGTCGTCGGTGACGAGGCCGTCGTCGCTTGGCGTCTCGATGCCGAGGGACGCGAAGCGCAGCTCGCCGCAATAACGGGCGGCCTCGCCGTCGAGATGGGCGACTTTGAGTGCCCCGAGCGCCAGCGTGACGTCGGCTCGTAGGGGCCGGCCGAGCAGGTCACCGGTGTCCGCGTCGACCCCCGAGGGGAGGTCGACGGCGAGAACGCTGGTTGATCCCGCGATCGCGGGGGCGACGTAGGGTCGTGAGCAACCGAGCCCGAAGGCCGCGTCGATGACGAGGTCGTAGCCGCGAAGCTCGAGGGGTTGGCGGGCCACTTCCACCACGTCGACGCGACAGCCCCGAGCGATGAGAGTCTGCGCGGCGACTCGTCCGTCGGCCCCGTTGAGCCCGGGACCCACGACCACCGCGACACGCCGGGCGTAGAGGCTGCCCAACAGGCGATGCGCCTCTCGCGCCACGCTGACCCCCGCCGCCCGTACCAACGCCCCCTGACCCCAGCGTTGCACGGCGCGGGCGTCACACTCCCGCATGATCTGTGCACTCACGAGAGGTATCACGTCACTCCTTCTCGACGGCGTCGAGCACGGTGCACCTGCGCCGTCCGGGCCGAGGCGCCCTCGCACATTGTGACACGGCGCCCGGATGGCGTACGGCGCGGCACCCACCTTCGTCGTCGGTGTTAACCCCTCCCGAGACGTCTCACACCACCTTCACAGGGGCAACCCCGGCGAAATTAAGTCTGTGACGACGGTTGTAACGCCCTTGACAACCGTTTCTCAAATTGGGTCCGTAGCCTCGAGACGTGATGGTAATGACGAGGAATCGAGGAACCATGTCCACACCAACCCCCAGGTTCATGAGGTTCGGTGCCGTCGTGGCACTGAGCGTCGCGAGTGTCGTCGCCACCCCCGCGGCGGCGATGGCGAGTGTCGTCGCGCATACGAGTGACGCCACCACGGTCGTGGTGCAGGGGACCATCTCGGCTCTGTTGCCGGCCACGGGAACTCCGACGTCCCTCGTGTTGCAACCCTTCAATCTCGCACGGCCCACCGAGAATATTCCGCTCCTCGCGAGCACGGTGTACCTCAAGGCGGGCGCCACGCTCAACGTCACGGCCCTGGCCACCGGGGTCCCCGTTCGCGTGACCATGGGCGGTAACCCCTCCAGCGCCCTCACCGTGCAATTCCTGCTCCCGAACCCCGTGGTCGTGAGCGGCGTCGTCACGGCGCTCACTCCGGCCAGTGGGGTACCCACCTCTTTCGCGATGCAGCCCCGTGATTCTTCCGGTGCCCCGGTCACCGTGGCGCTGAACGCGGCCACCGTGTACTACTGGGGCGCCCGCGTCACCACGGTGACGTCACTGGCGTTGGGTGCCCAGGTGCGCGTCGTGGGCAGTGGCACGCCCTTGACCGCCAACGTCGTCTACATTGCGGTCCCGCGACCGATTACCGTCGTCGCGACGGTGAGCGCGCTGAACCCCACCACTGGTACGCCGACCTCGATGAGTCTGTCGCTCGTGGGACGGCACCGGGGCACCGTTACCGTCCAACTGTCGCCG
>JAJZFO010000247.1 GCA_021805305.1 Actinomycetes bacterium
CTGCGCGACCTGCACCGCCCCGTCGTGCACTTCGACGTCGGCGGCGCGCGCGAGCAGCGAGAGGTCGGTGTCCTGACCGAGCGCCAGGACCACGGCGTCGGCCCCCAACTCTTCGTAGTCCCCGGTGGACTCGGGGTAGCCCTCGGCGTTCAGGCGCATCTTCTCAATCACGATCTTGTCGGCGTCGACCCGATTGATCGTGGACAGCCAGCGCATCGTGACGCCCTCGCCGAGGGCTTGTTCGTACTCCTCGCCGTGCGCGGGCATCTTGTCCTGATTGCGCCGATACACCACCACCGCCTCGGTCGCCCCGAGGCGCCGCGCCGTGCGCGCGGCGTCCATCGCGGTGTCGCCGCCGCCGTAGACCACCACGCGTCGCCCCAGGAGTGGGGGGTTCTCGTCGGCCACGTCGCGCAGGTACGACACGGCGTCCAGAATCTTCGCCGAGTCGCCGGCCGGGATGTTCACCCGCTTGCCGAGTTGCGCGCCCACCGCCAAGAAGAGGGCGTCGAAGTGCCCGCCCGACCGTTCGGCCTCGATGTCGGCGACGTTGTGGTTCAACACCACCTCGACCCCCATGTCGATCACCCGGTCGATCTCGGCGTCCAGGACGCGTCGTGGGAGACGGTACGCGGGAATTCCGTAGCGCATCATCCCGCCGAGCTGCGGGGCCGAGTCGACGAGCCGCACGTGGTGACCCCGGCGCCGCAAGTGGTACGTCGCGCTCAGCCCCGCCGGGCCCGCCCCCACCACGAGGACCCGTCGTCCGCTCGCGGGGCCCGCCGCGGGTAGACGCCAGCCCTGTTCGATGGCGTAGTCCCCCAAGAATCGCTCCACCGCGTTGATGCCCACCGCCTCGTCGACTTGCGCCCGGTTGCACGCACTCTCACACGGGTGAAAGCAGATCCGTCCCATGATGGCCGGGAAGGGATTCTCCTCCACCAGCGCGCGCCAAGCCGATTCGTATGCTCCGGATTCCGCCTCGTAGAGCCAGCCCTGGATGTTCTCACCCGCCGGGCAGGCGTTGTTACACGGCGGGAGTCGATCGACGTAGGTCGGACGTTCGACGCGCCACGACCCGGTGTGGTTCGAGCGACTCGTCCCCACGTCCAAGGTGATGGCGAACGGACGTTTGTTCATGCGGGTTCCTCCCCGGACACGACGCCCGACGCCGGCTCGGCGCGGTCGAGCAAGCCGTAGCGTTCGATGTTGCGATTGGCCAGTTCCTGCAGGTGCGCCACCATCTCGGGACGCGGATTCTTACCGAAGAGGTGCGCGAAACGCTTCTGCACCTTGAGGTACTCCTCCACCGGCGTCGGGTGGCGGATCTTGGAGACCGAGGTCACCACCCCGAACTCCGCTTCGAAGACCGGGAACATCCCCGTCTCCTTGGCCAGGCGCGCGACGTGGATCGTCTCGCTCGAGGCGGTGCCCCACCCCAGGGGACAGGGCACGAGCACGTGCAAGTATCGCGCCCCCCGGAACTGCATCGCGCGCTCGACCTTGGCCTCGAGGTCGTGGAGATCGGCCACCGTCGCGGTCGCCACGTAGGCCAGGTCGTGGGCCATCGCGATGCGCGCCAGGTCCTTACCCTGTCCGAAGGCGTTACCCGGCTGGGGGCCCACCACGTCCGTCGTCGCGGTGCGCGCCGCCGGGGGCGTGGCCCCGGATCGCTGCACGCCCGTGTTCATGTAGCCCTCGTTGTCGTAACAGATGTAGAGCACGTCGTCGTTACGTTCGAACATCCCCGACAGACTGCCGAAGCCGATATCGACGGTGCCGCCGTCGCCGCCCTGGCTCACGACGCGCACCTCGGTGTGCCCCTTGACCCGCAGAGCGGCGGCGACGCCGGTGGCGACCGCCGGGGCGTTACCAAAGAGCGAGTGCAACCACGCGATACGCCACGAGGTCTCGGGGTACGGGGTCGAAAATACCTCGAGGCACCCCGTGGCGTTGACCGCCACCAATTGGTTGTTGGTGGCGCGCATGGCGGCGTCGAGCGCGTAGCGCGCGCCCAGCGCCTCACCGCACCCCTGACAGGCGCGGTGCCCCGAATCAATGGAGTTGGTGCGCGAGGGGTCGGACTGGACCGTACGATCCCCTTCGCTCAGCAGTCGATTCCCGACCGCGAAGGAGCCCACCTGATAGAACCGGATCGGTCGCTTGGTCACGAGAGCGCCCCCTCGCCTCGCGTCGCGCCGAGGTCGCGCAACACGTTCTCCGCCGACGGCCCCGATCGGCGCGTAGCCCTCATCCGCGAAACTTCACGGTCCACCACGTCGTGCTCCAGGTCCAAGAAGAGCAACGAACCCAGTTCGCCCTGGGACGCTCGATAGAACAGTTTGACCAGGGACTGGCGCGTGATGGGGCGCCCGCCGAGTCCCGCGACGACCTCGCGGATGACGCACGGGGTCCCCTGCAGCGCCATCGCCACGTCGGTGGCGAGCACGCCGCCGTGTCCGATGGAGAACGCCTTCTCCAATACCACGATCTGCGTCGCGTGGCGCAGCGCCTCGCGCACCTCGAGGGACGGAAAGGGGCGAAACGACGTGATGCCCACCACCCCGATCTTCTCGCCGGCCTCGCGGCGGATGTCCACGGCGTCCTTGATGGTGCCCAGGACCGACCCCATCGCCACCACGATCGTGTCGGCGCCCTCGGTGCGGTACGGGCGCACGAGACCCCCGCTGCGCCGCCCGGTCGCCTCGAAAAACTCCTCGGCGATGGCGGGGATTCGATGAAGGGCGTCGAGTTGACGCAGGTGGGCCAAGTAGCGCACCTCCATGAAGGCCTCGGGCCCCACCATCGCGCCGATCGACACGGGATTCGCGGGATCGAGCACCTGACGCGGGTCGTAGGGCGGCAAGAAGGCGTCCACGGTCGCCTGATCGAGCAGGTCGACGCCCTCGACCGCGTGGGTGAGGATGAAGCCGTCCATGCACACCATCACCGGCACGGACAGTTCCTCGGC
>JAJZFO010000192.1 GCA_021805305.1 Actinomycetes bacterium
CGTCGTTGCGAAACATAGGTCACTGCGGTTGGGCATCCAGATGTCGGGGATCTTCGCGAGGGCGTATTCGCGCAGGTGCGACCACTCATCCTCGCTGAGGGTGGTCTGGGACAAGAGCGCGAAGGGGCCCGGGCGGCGAGCGGCGCGATCGATGTCGTCGACCGATTGGATGAGTTCCACCGCGTCGGGGGCGACGGCCATGGTCCCGACCGCCTCCTCGTGGCCCTCGTGACCGACGTAGAGCACCGTGTAGCCCTTGCGGGCACGGACCTTGAGTTCGTGGTGGACCTTGGTGACCAGGGGGCAGACGGCGTCCACCACCGCCCCGCCGGTGGCGCGCGCGGCGTCGATCACGTTCGGGGGAGAACCGTGCGCGCTGAGCATCAAGGGCGCGCCCGGCGCCGCGTCGGCGACGTCGTCGACGAAGACGACGCCGAGTGAACGGAAGTGGTTGACGACGACCTGGTTGTGGACGATCTCGTGGTAGCAGTACACCGGCGGCTCAAAGATGCGCGTCATCCAGTCCAACGCCTTGATCGCCTTCTCCACCCCGGCACAAAAGCCACGCGGCGAGGCCAGGACCACTCGCTCCACACTCACGCGACACAGCCTAGTTTGGACATCTCTCGAGTGGACCTAGGCTGTCTGCGTGTCGGGTGTGCGTATTTCCTCCATTTCTGTGACGTCACCCGCCGCCGGGGCCGACGTCGCGGTGGGTGACGAACTCGTGTCGATCAACGGGCGCGAACCCACCGACATCATCGAATACCAGCAGTTGATCGACGGCGACGTCGTCGCGCTGGTCCTGCAACGCGAGGGACGGCCCCTGCGCCATAAGGTGACCATCACCAAGCGGGTGGGCGAACCGCTGGGTCTGTCCATCGATTCCGCCGTCTTCGACCGCATCCGCACGTGCGACAACCACTGCACCTTCTGCTTCATCTACCAACTCCCCAAGGGAATGCGACGTTCTCTCTACGTGAAGGACGACGATTTTCGCCTCTCCTTCCTCTACGGTAACTACACCACCCTGACGCGGTTTACCGAATTCGACCTCGAGCGGGTCATCGACGAACGGCTCTCGCCCCTCTACGTCTCCATCCACACCACGAACCCGGCCCTGCGCGCCGAGATGTTGCGTAACCCGCGCGGCGCCACGAGCCTGCGTTGGTTGCGCGAACTGCTCAAGGCGGGAATCGAGGTCCACGCGCAGGTGGTCGTGTGCCCCGGGATCAACGATGGCCCCGAACTCGAGCGGACCCTCCAGGACGTCGTGACCCTCTACCCCGAGCTCCAGACCGTGGCTCTGGTCCCGGTGGGCGTGAGCGACTTCACCCTGGAAGAGACCATGCGTTCGCACACCGCGCAGGAAGCGCGCGACGTCATCGACCTCGCCGAGAAGTACCGCCGGCTCACCCGCGAACTCTTCGGACGCGTGAGTGTCTACGCGTCCGATGAGTTCTACCTCGTGGCCGGGCGCGAGCCGCAGCCGGCGGGCGAGTTCGAGTCGCTCGACCAGGCCGAGAACGGCATCGGACTGGTCGCCGCCTTCCTCGAGAGCTTTCGCGGGCACCGCGACATGGACAAATTGGGGACCGGGTTCTTCCAGTCGGTCGACGGCGCACCGGCGCTGGGCTATCGCGCGCCGCGCACCGGGACCGAGCCGTCGCGCGACCTGCACCACGCGCGCGACGTCGCGCTCTTGACCGGCGAGTACGCGGCGCCCCTCCTGCGCGACCTGCTCGACCGGCACCAGTACGACGACGTCCAGGTGATCACGGTGGCGAACCGCTACTTCGGTGGCAACATCAAGGTGGCCGGTCTCATGACCGGCCAGGACTTGCAACGAGTGCTCGCGGACGTGCCCGCCTCGACCACGTGCCTGCTACCCGACGTCTGTCTCTCCGAGGGGCGTTTCCTCGACGGACTCGGCCTCGAGGACCTGCCCCGCCCGGTGAACGTCGTTCGCACCACCGGCCAAGATCTGCGCGCCGCCTTAGAGCTCGTGCGCGCGAAAGGACTGGTGCACTCGTGAAGAAGCCCCAAGTCGTCATCGTCGGTCGTCCCAACGTCGGCAAGAGTTCCCTGGTCAACCGGCTCGCCGCCAAGCGAGTCGCCGTCGTCGAGGAGCACCGCGGTGTCACCCGCGACCGCAAGGCGGTGGAGGTGGAGTGGAACGGCGTCGCCTTCGACGTGGTCGACACCGGGGGCTGGCTGGAAGCGGGCGACGACCTCGAGGAGAAGGTCTCGCGCCAGGCCGACGCCGCCCTCGCCGACGCCGACCTCGTCGTGTTGGTGGTCGACGTCACCACCGGCCTGGTGGACGAGGACGGCCACGCCGCTCGATGGGCTCTGCGGTCGGGGCGCCCCGTGCTCCTGGTGGTCAACAAGGTCGACGACACCCTGCACGAGGCGAGCAGCTGGGAATTCCTGAGCCTGGGCGCGGGCGACCCACACTGCATCAGTGCGCTGCACGGTCGCGGGGCGGGCGACCTGCTCGACGAGATCGTGACGCGCCTGGGCGATCGCGCCAGTGAGAGCCTGATGGACAACATCGAAGAGGACGGCGCCCTGCGCGTGGCCATCGTCGGACGCCCCAACGTCGGCAAGTCCACGTTGTTCAATCAGTTGATCGGTGAAGAGCGTTCGGTGGTGCACGACATGCCCGGCACCACGCGCGACGCCATCGACACCGTGGTCGAGACCGACATGGGCCTCATCCGTTTCATTGACACCGCGGGCATGCGCCGGCGCGCGAAGACCGAGGCGGGACTCGAAACCTACGCGGTCCTGCGCAGCCTCGACGCCCTCGACCGCGCCGACATCGCGGTCCTGGTCATCGACGCCACCGTTGGCGCGACCGGTCAGGACCAACGATTGGCCGAGCGAATCTCCGCGGCGGGCTGCCCCGCGCTGGTGGTGCTCAACAAGTGGGAGCTCATCGCCACCGAGGACCGTGACAAAGTG
>JAJZFO010000051.1 GCA_021805305.1 Actinomycetes bacterium
GGCGAGGTGGGCGATCAGAACTCGCTACTTGGAGAGGTCGACACCGCGATCGGCGCCTTCATGAAGAGCATCAGCGCGGGACCACGAGCCCATGACGTGACCCTCATGGTGTACTCGGAGTTCGGTCGTCGCGTCGGCTCCAACGCGAGTGACGGCACCGATCACGGGACGTCGGCACCCGTCTTCCTCATCGGCAACCGGGTGCGGGGCGGACTCTACGGCGAGCAGCCGTCCCTGCGGCACCTCGACGAGAACGGGAACCTGAGGGTGACCACCGATTTCCGGTCCGTCTACGGTGGCCTGCTGCACGACGTCCTGGCCACGCCCGTCGGCGACGTCATCGAGTCGTGGCACTCGGCGCTCTCGGTCCACTGATCGTCACGTCACCTCGGTGGTGGAGAGAACTCGCGAGAGGCCCGCACTAGCGATGGACGCGACCGCGCGACAACGCGGTCGACTTCCCTGAGGACGCCCAGCGCCATGAGTACGTCGCGACGCGTCGCCACCACCGCACCACTGCGGGCGAGGGCACCGACGCCGACACTTGGTCACGCGTCGTCCTGCCCGTCGTCACTTCAGCCAGGAGGCATCGCTACGACGTCCGCTCTCGGCTCTCAGCGTCAAACCTCGAGCACCGACGTGGGACTCGGCGTCGGACCCCACGGTTCATCGCCTCACTTCGCGAACGCCACCCGCAGGACACTCGCTTCGAGGACGCTTCCGTCCTTCGCCGAGCGAGTGTAGAGAACGATGGCGCCCGAGGATGACGTCGGGGTCGAGTAGGTCACGGTGGCGTCAAAGGGCCCCCTCACGCCCATCGACCCACCGTGCACGGTGGTGTGGACGAGCGGCGTGAGGTTCGCGTCCTGGCGGATCTCGACGTCGACGACCCCCTCGTAAGCGGTGCTGGTTCCCATCAGACGCACGGGATCGGAGATCGCCTGAAGTGCGGAGGGCGACGTCAACTCGAGATTCGCGGATGAGGCGCCAATCACCCACCAGGTGTCGTCACCCGTGACCTGACGAACCATGATCGTCGTCCTCGCACCGCTCAGACTCGAACGAACGGTGACCTCCCCCGATCGGCTGTCGCCCGACTGGAACGGCTCGACGACGGGATTGGTGAAACCGAGGTAGTCGAGCGCGAAGGTCTGGGCGGCCAGTTCCGGCGTGGCGAATCTGGTCGACGTGGACGCCTGCGGCCAGATCGCCGTGGGGGGTTGCGTCGGGAGAGTCGTCGTAGACGACGTCGGAGTTGACGCCCTGTCCCACTGGCGCCCGATCACCACGCCGAGTACCAGAGTGATCACCACCACGCTCGCACTCGTAAGAATCTTTCGACTGTCCATGATTCCAGGCTCTCACCACCGGCGTCGTCGATGCAGAGCAGAAAGGCCCATTCCGAGGGCGGCTCGAGGACGTGCCCGAGCGTGGTGCACCCGGCGAGTGCCCGCGCGAAGACGTCACGCGACGTCGCCCAGAACCCCATCGACTTGATCACGTAAGGACATTAAGGTCGGTGCAGACGGTGACGGATCCTCGGAGGTGTCAAATGCGTCGATGGGAGACGGGCGAGGGACTTCACTACAGCGCGCGAGGCAGTGAGATGTGGTTCAAGGCGCTCAGCACGGACACGCAGGGTCGTTTCTCGCTCATGGAGAGGACTCTCCCCGCGCGCGGCGCGATGCCGCCGTCCCATCGTCATTCGAACAACGTCGAGGCGTTTTTCGTGCTCGACGGCACCATCGAGTTTCACGTCGCCGACCAGGTGTTCGAAGGGACACAGGGGTCATTCGTCCTGGTCCCGCCGGGAGATTCGCATACCTTTGGCAACACCAGTGACGCGTCCGCCCGACTCCTGG
Organism: Actinomycetes bacterium; assembly: GCA_021805305.1. Next base: position 1,863 of record JAJZFO010000051.1, read on the forward strand.
TCCTGCATTCACCGGGATTGGACGACTACTTCAGGGACTTAGAACTCCTGTGGGCCACGTCGGAGCCTCCGGACCTCGAGGCTCAACTCGCGTTGATGAGACGACACGGGATGGAGCCCGGCTGACGCGCACCACCCTCGTCACGGGCGCACCGCACCGGTGCCGCCGACGGGGCTGACGTCGGGGGCGGCGGCGTCGCGTCGCGCGGCCGACCCGAGGGACGCCCCATCGCGGTCTTCCTGGATTGATCCCTCGATGGATGGTCGTCCTCGCCGACGAGTGTTCCGCACCAACGCCAGAGCGGCGATCACCACTCCGATGGCCGCGAAGGCGATCTGCAGGGGCGCCGCGACGACGACCCAGAGAGCTTCGACGATGATCCACACCACGAGACCCAGGCCCACGAGGACGTGGGCGAGAGATTCGACCCGACGCCGCCGCAACGTCGCGACGACCGCCAGGGCCGGACCGACGCCGACGAAGATCAGCAACGCGACCCCCGGCCAACGCCAGGTGTCGAACCACGTTCCCTCAAGGTACTCCAGCGGCATCGCCGATCGCGGCGATGAGACCAGATAGATGCCGCCGCCGATCCCACACAGCGACACGAACATCTCGAGGAACACCAATCCTCGTTCCAGCGGATCGAGTCTCGTGCGCGGCCGCACTCGCGCCCAGTCGACTGACGCGCGACCTACGGCGGCCCCACGGTGACGCGAGGCCTCGACGCCCAGTCGCTCGCCCCAGACGCGCGCTCGCTCCTCCTCACCCGCGTAGAGGTGATTGTGGCGATCGACGAAGAAGCTCGTCGGCACCGAAATCAACTGCGCGCCGTCGTGGCGCAGGTTCCTCGAGATCGACGTTGACGCGCGGCCGGTGAGAAACCGTGGCGCGCGCAGCCGCGTGTCGAAGGCGGCGCCTGTCACCCCGAGACGGTCGAGGGTATGCAGCCACTCGCGCACCCCCGGCGAACGTTCGGCCGCGGGCTCGAGGATGAGGTCGTTGTCGCCTCGATTCGCCGTGGTCACGGCCTCACGGCGGGTGTTCGTGCGCGGCAGGCCCCAGGCGTGGGTCGGGGCCCCGACGACCACC
>JAJZFO010000081.1 GCA_021805305.1 Actinomycetes bacterium
CGACGTGGTCCTGGGCGTCGAAGCCGGTCCGGCGAGTCACCATTCCTCGGTCGGCAACGTCAGCCCCGCCGACGTCATGAGTGCGCGCCTCCTCATCGAACCCGCGGCCCTCGCCGCCACCGTGGAGAACGCGACGGCGAGCGACTTCGACGAGATCGAACGCTGCCTGGTCGGCAGCGAGAACGCGAGCGACTACGACGAGTTCGAGCGGTGGGACCTCGCGCTGCACCAGGCGTTCGTGCGCGCGTCGCACAATCCACTGATCGAGAACATGTACCACTTCATCGCCGAGGCCCGCCTCTCGGTGACCTGGGGCAGCCTGAAGCGACGCAGCGATTCACCCGAACGCCGCGCGCACTACCGCCACCAACACCGTGAGATCGCCCAGGCCCTCGCCAACCGGGACGGCCGCGCGGCGCGCGAGGCCATGCTGCGTCACCTCGGTGCGGTGGAGGCGAACCTCCAGCGCGCGGCGCAGGCCTAGTCGCCCCCCGAGGCGCTCAGGGAATCTCGCACCCGCACGAAGAGTTCGACGGCCCGCGCCCGGTCCGCCGACGCGGCGAGCGCCAACGACAGCGCCACGCGCGCCTTGCGCGCGTCGAGGATGCCCCCCGACACCACGTCGCGGGACAACAGGTCCGACTCCGACCCCACGAAACCGTACGTGTGGTTGAGCACCTCCCCCGCCCCCGTGCGCGAACACAGGACGACGGGCATCTCCCCCACCAGCGCCTCCACCGCGGACGCCATGACCCCGGGCACGTGGCCGGCGCCGAAGCCCTCGATGACCGCCCCCCGGTAGCCCAGGGCCGCCAGGCGCTCGAGGAGGCGTCCGTCGTCACCGAGCGCGCAGGTCACCAGGGCGACCGGGGGGACGTCGTCGCGCGCGGTCAGTGAGATGGTCGCCGCGCGCGTGGGACGCGTCACGAGGCGCACCCGCTCCTCGGCCACCCACCCCAGGGGGCCCGCGTTCGGTGATCGAAACGTCGCCAGATTCGAGGAGTGGGTCTTGCGGACGAAGCGGGCCGCGTGTACTTCGTCGTTCATCACCACGACGCAGCCCAGGGCGCGCGCGTGCGGCGACGCCGCGACCTTGACGGCCGCCACCAGATTGCCGGGTCCGTCGGGACTCGCCATCGTGGGGTTGCGCATGGCGCCCGTGACGACCACCGGTGCCGCCCCGTCGAGGAGGACGTCGAGCGCGAAGGACGTCTCTTCGATGGTGTCGGTGCCCTGAGTCACGACGACCCCGTCGACACCGCCGTCGAGGTGGTGCGCGATCGTCCGGGCCAGGGCCACCACGTCGGCCAGTGTCAGGTCGCCCGAGGGTACCTGGCGATACGACAGCGTCTCCACCCGCGCGACGTCGGCGAGCCCGGGCACCGCCGCGACGAGGTCCTGCGCGCTGAGTTGCGGCACGACGCCACCGTCGCGCGCGACGGGCGTGGAGGCAATGGTCCCGCCGAGGGACACGACGAGCACGCGGGGGCGCGACGCTGATTCGATCATCCGAGGGTCCCCATGGGTCCTCACACTAGATGCGATCCCCCTCGTGCGCGGGCGCGAGTACTATCGACGCGAGGACACCTCGCGGTGTGATGACGTCGCCGTGTCGCGGAGTGCCCGGACCGAAGGAGCGTCGTGGCCGTCGTCGATCGCACCACTCACCGCGCGGACCCCTCGCACGTGCGCACGCTCGCGACCTTCGCCGTCGCCACCATCCACGAGGCGCAGGATCGCACCGGACTCCTGGCACCGCGCCTGCGGCCGCTCATCCCCGGCCAACGGGTGGCGGGTACCGCGCTCACGTGCGAGGTGTACCCCGGCGACAACTCCTCGATTCACGTGGCCGGCGACGTCGCCCAACGCGGCGATCTGCTGGTGGTCGCCCCGACCAGCCCCTGTGACGACGGTTACTTCGGGGAGCTCCTCGCCACGCACCTGGTGGCGCGCGGCGTCGTGGGACTGGTGATCGACGCGGGCGTGCGCGACGTGGCCGATCTGCGCGACATGGGATTTCCCGTCTGGTCCAGCGCGATCAGCGCCCGCGGTACCGTCAAGCAGACGCCCGGGAACGTCCAGGTGCCCCTGGTGTGCGCCGGCGTCTTGATCTCCCCGGGCGACGTGGTCGTCGCCGACGACGACGGTGTCGTGGTGGTGGCGCGCGAGGACGCGCTCGACGTCATCGCCGAATGTCGCCTACGCGAAGCCACGGAGGCGGTGCTGCGCAAGCAGCTAGCCGCCGGTGAGGGGACCCTCGACCTCTTGGGCCTGCGTCAGAAGTTTCGTGACGCCGGCCTGCGCGACCTCGATCGTTAGCGGTCGCGACGACGTGGCGGGCCGCTAGGTTGCGAGTATGAGTACCGAGGGGGGTCTCGTGCCCGACGCCGATGACGTGAGCGAGTCCCTCACGGACGAAGAGTTGACCGCGCTGGCCCTCAGCGCCGATCCCCGCCCGGCCTTCGACCCGGCGACGCCGCCCTGGCACGCCGGCTACCGCGACGCCCTCGAACTCCTGCCGCAGTGGTACATGCCCGCTCCCCACGGCCGTCGCGCCGGGACGGGCACCCGAGTCGCGGTCGCGGTGATCGTCGCCAGTTTCGTGCTCATCAACGCCCTCGGGCTCTGCGTCACCTACGGGATCGTGACGTTGGCCTGAGGGGGGCGCGTCGCACGACGCACCACGGGCAGGACCTCGGTGGCCAACAATTCGATGGAGCGGGCCGTCTCCTTGAAGGGCAGGCCCCCCAGACCGACCTGGGCGAGGAAACGGGTGTGCCCCAAGATCTCGTGCTCCCAGAGCATCTTGTCGACGATTTCCTGGGCACTCCCGCAGAACAGTGCACCGTGGGGCGCCGCCCAGGCGTCGAAGGCGTCGCGCGAGAGGGGTGCGCCGCGCGCGTGCGGCATGTTCTCGCCGATGTAGCGCGAGTAGTACGGGTAGAACGTCGCGCGCGCCCCCTGGGAGGTCTCGTCGAGGTAGAAGTGGCTGGTGACCCCCAGACGCAGGTCGGACGCGGCGAACCCGGCGTCGAGTCCACTGCGCCGGTAGAGGGCCGCGAGGTCGACGAAGCGTTCGGGTTCGCCGAGGATGGCGAAGTAGGTGGGCAGACCGTGACGACCCGCGCGCACCACGCTGGCCGGGGTCCCCCCCACGGCGATCCAGATCGGTAACTGGTCCTGGCGCGCCCGCGGGTAGACGCCCGCCTCGGTGAGTGGCGCGCGGAAGCGCCCCGACCACGTGACGTGCTCTTCGCGGTTGAGGCGCAGGAGCAGGTCGAGCTTCTCGTCGAAGAGGTCGTTGTAATCCTCGAGTGCGTACCCGTAGAGCGCGAAGGACTCCACGTACGCGCCGCGACCCGCCGTGATCTCGGCGCGGCCCTGCGAGATCAGGTCGACGGTGGCGAAGTCTTCGTAGACGCGTACCGGGTCGGCCGTGGAGAGGACTGTCACGGTGCTGGTGAGCCGGATGCGCGTCGTGGCCTGGGCGATGGCGGCCAGGACTACCGCCGGTGACGAGATGGCGAAATCGGGTCGGTGGTGTTCACCCACCCCGAAGACGTCGAGGCCGGCCTCGTCGGCGAGCACCGCCAGGTCGATGAACTCTCGGAGCCGTCGCTCGGGGCTCACGACGTCGCCCCCGGGCGAACGCGTCAGCTCCCCGAAGGTGAAGAGGCCGATCTCCATCGCCTGGTTCGTCATCGGAGGACGCGCTCGAGCCACTCGGGTAGCGCGGCCAGGACCTCGGGGGTGATGGCGTGACCACCGCGCGTGCGGTAGGCCTCGAGGTCGGCGCCCGAACTCTCGTGCAGGTAGTCCCACGTGGCCCGCATCAAGTCCGCCGGCATGACGGGGTCGTCGATCCCCTGAGCGTGCAGGACCGCCAACCCGGCCAGGCGTTGCGCCGTGGTGGGCACGCCGGCGTCGAAGGGGATCGTGCCGTAGAGCAAGGCCGCCCCGGCGACACTGGTCGGATCGTCGAGCACCACACCCGCCGCGAAGGCGGTGCCCCCGCTGAAGCCCACCAGCGCGACGGGCCGGGAGTCCGGGAGCGTCGCGAGCCAGTCCCTGAACCAGTCGATCGACGTCCGCAGGGAGGCCGGGAGCGGACGACCGATACCGCGGTTCTCGAACCAGGTGTACTGGGTCGGACCCAACGCCACCGGCCCACGCAGGGCCGCGACGCGGAACTCCGCGGGTAGTGACGGCGCGAGCGCGTTGATTTCGACCTCATTGGACCCTCGTCCGTGCAGCAATACCACCAGCGGCGCGCTCTCGTCGGGTGATCCACTCCACAGCACCGTCGGCATCGTCACGTCGTCACCCTCGCGTTCTCTCAGTAGTTGAAATTTCTACCATCATAGCGCCATGTAGATGAAACATCAACAATAGTTACCGCCGCGACACCGCACCGAGACGACGAACCGATTGCGCCACTTCAGATGACCGGGGACATACCCCCGTCGACACTCAACCCCACCCCCGTGACGAAGCTCGCGCGGGGTGACAGCAGGAAGGCCGCCACGTCGGCGAACTCCTGCGCCCGTCCGAAGCGACCCAGGGGGATGCGCGCGGCGCTCGCCGCGTCGAGGTAGAACTCGTCGAGGGGGCGCCCCGCCACCTCGGCGCGGCGCACCCACTGTCCGGACTCGATCAGACCGATCAGCACCGCGTTGACGCGAACGCCGCGCGGCGCCACCTCGTTGGCCAGGGCCTTGGTCAAGGCCAGTCCCGCCGCGCGCGAGGCCGCGGTCGGCGTCGATCCACTGGCCGGGGTACGCGCCGACACCGACAAGACGTTGAGGACGGACCCGGCGTGCATCGCGAGATGCTCGAGCGACCCTCGCGCGAGGCGCAGGGCGGCCAGCACTTTGAGTTCGTAGTCCGCGCGCCACGCGTCGTCGGACGACGAGGCCACCGGCGTGGCCACCGCGGTCCCCGCGTTGTTGACCACGCCGTCGAGACGACCGAAGCGCTCGAGGGTCGCGTCGAGGAACATCTGACAATCACCGGCGAGGGTGACGTCGGCCTGGACGCACAGGGCCGAGGACCCCAGGTCGGCCTGGGCGGCGCCGAGTCGCGCCTCGTCGCGCCCGCACACCGCGACGTTCGCCCCTTCGCCGATCAATCGTCGCGCGAGGGCCAGTCCGAGCCCGTCGGTGCCGCCGGTGATCAAGAAGGTGCGATCCATCAGTTCTAGGTCCATGGCGCCATCCTAGGAACTGGGGCCGGCGCCCACTAGTGCGTGCGGCGCATTTCGACGACGACCCCCAGTTGCGTCGACGCCGGACCGTGGTAGATCCCCTTGAGCGGCGGGACGTCGTCGTAGTCGCGTCCGTGGCCGACGGTGATGTGACGCTCCGTCTCGCGCACGCCGTTGGTGGGGTCAATCGCCGTCCAGGCCCCCGAGAAGTATTCGACCCAGGCGTGACTCTGGCCCTCGACAACGTCGCCGACCACGGATTCAGTGGCGGGGTAGAGGTAGCCCGACACGTAACGCGCCGGGATGCCCATCGCCCGCAAGAGGCCGATCGTCACGTGGGTGATGTCCTGACACACCCCCTCACGCCGGTCCCAGACCTCCTGCGCCGTCGCCGACACCGTCGTCGCGCCGGGCACGTAGGCGACCTCCCCGCGCACGTAGGCGGCGACGGCCTCGACGCACTCGTGGACGTCCGATCGAGCCTGCCACGCGGCGACCACGTCGCGCGGTGCGCGCGCCACGGCGGTGCGCGGCGTCGCCAGGAGGTACTCCGAGAACCGGTCGGTCAGGCGGTCACTGCGCAGTTCGCTCCAGCCGAGCGGGCTCTGCAGCGTCGCCGCCCAACTCTCGATGTGCGAGGTCGCCTCGACTTCGAGTTGGGGGTGCGTCTCTTGAATGTCGAAGGCCGTGACCACGGTGCCGAAGTAGTCGACGTGGCTCGACAGGGGGATCACCGGGCGCACGGTGATCTTGGAGGACTGGACCTGTTGGGTGCCGTGCGAGCGCGGGGTCATGCGCGCCTCGTTATAGGAGGCCTTCGCCAGTCCGTCGTAGTGAAAACCCGTGTGGTGACGGATCGTCAGACCGAGTCGATCGCTCACAGACCCTCCTCGTGGTGCCACTCCACCGCGTCCTCGTGACGGAAGTACCGATCGGTCACCGCGTCGGTGACGCGAAAACACGTCGCCTCGAGCATTTCGAGTAACTCGGGCAGCTGATCGACCAATTGCCGGGGGTCGATGAACTCGAGGGTCCCGCGCGCGCGCGCCAGGGCCTGACGCGCCGCATCGCCCATGCTGATGCGCTGATTCGCCGGCTGGATCTCCACCAGACACTCGTCGGCCAGATTCAAAGAGTAGAGGACCGACCGCGGGAACAGGCGGTCCAGCATCAAGAACGCCGCGACGCCGTTGGCGTCGTTGATCACCCGCGTATTTCGCATGAAGGCCTCCATGGCCCCCGACGCGCGCAGGAACGCCATCCAGTCCGGGGCGTTGTCGTCGCTCACCACCCGACTGTGCAGGAGGCGCGCACTCATGTCGATGCGCTCGAGGTTTCTCCCCAGTACCACGAAGCGCCACCCGTCGTCGTGACTCAGGGTCGCGTCGGTGAGTCCGGCCAGGAGCGCGGTGCGTTCGCGCACGTAGGTCAGGTAGGTCGACGGACCCAGGTCGCGCGCGCGCCGTTCGTGCTTGGGCAGTTCGTTGCGCGTGGTGTTGAGCGCCACCCACATCTCCGAGGAGATGTAGTCGCGACTGCGCCGCGCGTTCTCGAAGGCCCCGTTCAGGGCGCCCGCGATGGAATTGGGGTTTTCGACGTCGTAGGCGATGGTCTGGAGGGTCTCGGGCGTGCGCAGTCGCTCGGCGTCGACGCTGATACCCAAGATGGCGAAGAGTGAACGGCACGTAGCGCTCTCGTCGTTGAACGGGTCTTCGACCATGCGGTGCACGTAGGAGTCGACGATGCGCGCGGTGTCGTCGGCGCGTTCGATGTAGCGACCGATCCAGAACAATGACTCGGCGAGTCGTGAGAGCATGCCGCGTTCGCTCACTGTTCGCCCTGCTCCACGACGTACTCGTCGTTTTGGCGCGGGGGCGCCGCGTAGCGCCGCGAACGCGCACTCGCGGGCGGCACCGCGCCGCGGTAGGGTATCGCCTCGTCATTGAGGACCCAAGTGTCCTTGGACCCCCCACCGCGCGAGGAGTTGACGATGAGGTCCCCGGCCCCGAGTGCCACGCGGGTGAGGCCGCCGGGGAGCACCCACACCTCCTCGCCGTCGTTCACCGCGAAAGGTCGCAGGTCGATGTGACGCGGGGCGATGGTGTCGTTCACCAGGGTGGGGTGCGTGGAGAGGGCGACCGGGCGCTGGGCGATGTAGCTGCGCGGTGACGCGCTGACCGCCCGGTGCAGGCTCTTGAGCTCGGCCTTGGTGGCCGCCGGGCCGATGACGATGCCCTTGCCCCCCGAACCGTCGACGGGTTTGACCACGTAGCGTTCGAGGTGGCCGAGCACCTCGGCGCGCGCCTCGTCGTCTTCGAGTCGGTAGGTCTCGACGTTGTCGAGGAGGGGCTTCTGGCCCAGGTAGAAGCGGATGAACGCGGGGACGTAGGTGTAGATCAACTTGTCGTCGGCCACGCCGTTACCGATGCCGTTGGAGATCACCACGTGGCCCGCGCGCGCGGCGTTCACCACCCCCGCCACCCCGATGACGGTGTCGGGGCGGAACTGCAGCGGATCGAGCCAGTCGTCGTCGACGCGACGGTAGATCACGTGCACCGCGCGCTCGCCGTTCGTCGTGCGCATGTACACGTGATTCGAGCGACACACTAGGTCGCGGCCCTCCACCAACTCCACGCCCATCATGCGCGCCAGCAGCACGTGCTCGAAGTAGGCGGCGTTGAACACCCCGGGACTCAACACCACGATCACGGGGTCCACCGCCTTGACGGGCGCCGCGGCCAGGAGCGCCGCGAAGAGCCGCGAGGGGTAGGAGTCCACCGGGTGCACGCGGTGATCCGAGAAGAGGGCGGAGAACGCCTGGGTCATGGCGCGACGGTTCTCGATGACGTAACTCACGCCCGAGGGGATCCGCACATTGTCCTCGAGCACGCAGAAGTTACCGTGTTCGTCGCGGACGAGGTCGATCCCGGCCACCGCAATGCGAACGCCGTTGGGCGGCGCGATACCGAAGGCCGCCCGGGTGAAGTGGGGGCTCGACGTCACCGCGCGACGCGGCATCAACCCCTCGTCGAAGATGCGTCCGTCACCGTAGACGTCGGCGAGGAACGCCTCGAGGGCGAGGACCCGCTGGGCGATGCCGCGCGCGAGGCGATCCCACTCCAGGGCCCCGAGGATGCGCGGCACCAGGTCGAGCGGGAAGGGCCGCTCCTCACCACTGTGGGCGAAGGTGACGCCGCGGTCGATGAAGGTCCGCGCGAGTTGCTCGGCGCGCTGGTGGAGTTCTTGGGGTTGGTAGGCGTTGAGATCGGCGAGGAGCCGCTCGTAGATAGGCCGCGGTTGACCCGGGGACGAGAACATCTCGTTCCACGCGCCCGACGCATCATCTTCGAAGGCGACTCCCATTCTCACAACCTACGACGCGAGTGTGTCCGCCACGTTTCTAGGCGGTAACGGCGATGTAACCGCGCGCCCTCGATGAACCAGCCGGCGCGACCGCCCGGGGCGACGCGCCCCGACGACGGACCCGCACCGAGGGCCCGCCGGTCGGGGAGTACCATCGAGGACCGCCCCCAAGGAGAGATCGTGTCCTCAGCGCCCCCGCCACTCGCCGCGTCGACCCAGGTCGAGCTCACCACCCTGGCCCTGAGTAACTTGACGAGCGCCTTCATTCTGCTCGGCGCGACGTCGGCACTTTTCGGGCCGCTGCTGGTCACTTTCTCACACCACTTCGCGGTGTCCCTGCCGCGCGCGGGCGAAGTCGTGAGCGTCTACTTCGTCGGTGGGTTGATCGGCGTGGTGCCGGGCCGTTGGGGGCTCGGCCACTCCACGGGTCGACGCGTCCTGTCGGCGTCGCTGATCACCGTTGCGGCGGGCAGCCTCTGCTCGGGTCTGGTACACGCCTGGCCGATATTCCTCGCCAGTATCTTCCTGCTCGGCGTGGGCTTCGGCGCCCTCGACATGAGCATCAACGTGCTGCTCTCGCGCACCGGCGCCTCGGGTCGAGCGCATCGACTCAGCATCGTGAACGCCGGCTACGGTCTCGGGGCGGTCATCAGCCCGCTCCTCCTGGTCGTCGTGCACCCGGGTAATTTCGCCGCCGTCCTGGTCGGCGTCGCCGTCATCGCGGTGAGCCTCACCACGTTCAACGCGGGAGTACACGCCCCGGCCCTGGCCACCGGGGAACACGCGCGTCGCCGCGACGCCCCCGCGACGGCGCGCTGGTCCATCATCGCGTCGTTCGTCGCGGCCTACGTCGTCTACGTGGCCCTGGAGACCAGCGCGTCGGGTTGGATGTCGGCCCAACTCCAGCGCGGTGGCTACTCCCCCTCGGTCGGGAGCGTCGTGACCGCGGGGTTCTGGGTCGGCATGACCCTGGGTCGGAGTCTCGGGGGTGCGCTGCACCGCGTCCTCAGCGCCCAGCGCCTCATCCTCGGTGGTCTCGCCCTCGCGGTGGTGGCCGACCTGGCGGCCACGTCGAACCGCGTGGCCCTGGTCAGCTACCCGCTGCTCGGCCTCATCCTGGCCTCCGTCTTCCCGATGGGCCTGGTCTGGTTCACCCGACTCCTCCCCCACGACAGCGACGGTGTGACCTTCGTCTTGTTCGCCATGATGTCGGGGGGCGTCATCGGCCCGGGGGGCGTGAGTTTCCTCGTCGCGCACTTCGGCACCCACGCCATCCCCTACGCCTTCGCCGCGCTGGCCGCGCTGGACCTGGCGCTCTTCGCCCACATCCGTCGATTCGTCACCCCGGGGTGAGCGAGGGGCCCGCCTCGTGCGCGACGGGCCCCGCTCCCCTACAGGTTCTGCTCGATCTCCAAGAGGATGGCGTGACGGTCCTCCTTGGCGGGCATCTCGAAGTACGGTGCCTTCTTCAACCAGTACCACACCATCGGCACCAGACCCAGCGCCATGGAACCCAGCCCCACGACCTTGGTCGTGGTGTTGAGTCCCGGGAGGACCTTGAAGAAGACGACGGTCATGAAGATCGCGCCCAACAGCGGCCACAGACCCATGAAGATGAAGTTCTTCACCGACTTCAAGAGCTGGCGTCGGTACAGGACGAGGACCGAGAAACCGGCCAACGCGTAGTAGATGCAGATCTGGATGCCGATCGCCGAGTAGCCATCTTGGAGGATGTTGTAGACCGACCCGATGTACTGCGAACCCACGAAGAGCGCCAGGGAGATCACCGTGACCACCATGGTCGAGACGATCGGGGTGCGCCGCGCCGGGTGCACACGCCCCAGCGCCTCGGGCAGCGTCTTGTCACGGCCCATCGAGAACATCGTGCGCGTGACCTGGATCAGCGTGGTCTCGAGGGTCGCCACCGTGGAGAGCAGCACGCCCACCACGATGAGCTTGCCGAACCACCCCGGGGCGACCAGTTGACCCAAGTGCGCCAAGATGTCCGCGGAGTACGGCGAATTCGAACCCATGTCCTTCGCCGGGATCACCATCGTCGAACCGATGGTGAAGATCTCGAACAACAAGAACACGACGATGGTGCCGAGGATGCCCCCCAGGCCCGAGGTCGACATCGGGACCCGCTGGTTTCCCTCCGAGGGCCCGTACTTGGTCTCCTCGTTCAGGTTGGCCGTCACGTCCCAGCCCCAGTAGTAGAAGGCCGAGAGCAGCGCCCCCGCGAAGAAGGTATTTCCCGAGGAGGTCTTGAACACGTTGGGCGAGAACCAGCTCCACGAGAAGGGCGCCCCCAGCTTGTGCGAATGGAACAGGGCGAGTCCGGCGAAGAGCAACAGCAGGGCGATCTCGATACTCGACATGATGATCTGGATCTTGACCGTCACGGTGACCCCCGCGGCCACCGCCCACACCATCGATAAGAAGAAGGCCGCGCCGAGGACGGTGATCAGGGTCTTGTTCGACGCGAGCGAGGGCCGCACGATGTCGAGGACGTTGGAACCGGCCGGGAACGTGGCGATGACCATGAAGATCAGCGCGGAGACGATCAACGCCCATCCCGCCATGTACCCGAGGAAGGGGTGCAGGGCACGCCGCACCCACGAGTAGGTCGCCCCGGCACTCGACTCGGATTTTGAAAGATAGTTGAACGCGAAGACGATGCCGAACATGAAGAACCCGCAGTAGAGCAGCGACGCCGCGCCCCCCACGCCCACCGCCGCGAAGAGGAAGAGGGTCGTGGCCGAGATTGAATACGCGGGTGCGGAACCCGCGATGCCCATGATCGCGGAATCGAAGAGTCCGAGGACCCCCGATTTCAGTGAATGCTCGTGGGCACTCGAAGAGCTGGGAACAACGGTTTCAGACACAACGGCCTCTTTCTGTTGGATATCACCTTCAATTAGGAAATTCTCAAATTGGCAACAACATAGCCGCCGCCGCGAACCCGTGAGGGCCAAATCAATCTCGATCGCGTGAATTTGGGGCCCCGTCGCGCACCCACCCGACCGAGTAAAATGTCAACCATTCGGGCCGTGACCGAACGAGGCAGCGAAAGGTCGTCGTGTCAGCATTTGAGCGCTTCGACCTCGACGAACGGGCGGCGACGCCCCGTGAGGTGGCTCGGCGCTGGCGCGAGTTCCACCGCCAGGTCCGACGAGTCTCCTCGTCGCGCCTGGCCCGTCTCGTGGGCCCCCTCTTAGGGGACGCCACCCGGCGGCGTCGACTCTTCGACGCGTTGCGTCCGCCCGCGCGCGAGCCGCGGGTGCTGGACCCCGCGTCGGTGCGCGTCTTTCCCGTCAACTACGTCGCGGCGAGCGCGGCGAGCGTGTCGGGTGACGACGCCCGCGACGCAGTGGAGTTCATCGCCCTCTCCGGCGACGACCCCGACGAGCTGTTCGAGAAGTTTCGCGTCGCGCTGACGACCTCCAAGGAGTGGCTCCTGGTCACCCGCGACGACGAGGGCGCGCGTCGGGCGACC
>JAJZFO010000094.1 GCA_021805305.1 Actinomycetes bacterium
ACCTTGTCGCCGACGTTCTTGAGGTGCACTTTGACCTCTTCCACCTGATCCTTGACCGGCATCTCCTCGTTGCCCAACGCCTTGCCGGTGGCTTTCTCCACCTTCTCGAATGACGCGAGCATCATGTTCTTCGCCTTGTCCTTCATCGACATCTCACCCTCCTCAACTCCTCGTTTCGAGACGGCGAGGGGACACCCCCGACGAGGGCCACCCCCGTCTGCCCGGTCGGTCGGGCGACCTCGCTCGTCGTGCCCCTCGCACTCCGCGTCACTTCACGCCTCATCATTCGGACGCTAGCACCGCCGATGCGCGCGCCCGCCGCAACGCCGACCTCTCGACGGTAGGGTCAGCGTGAGGTCACGTCCGGACGAGACGGGGGGGTTCCGTGGTGAGTACGTTGACAGTGAGCCGCCGGGCGCGTCCACGGCTCGAGGGACCATGACCGGCGACGGGTCCGGCGACGACCGAGGGCGCGATGCGCGTGACGCGTGGTGGTCACTCGACGCCACCGCGCTCCCCCGCGCAGTGCCCGAGTCGGTCGCGGCGACGCCGCCCGCGTACTACGCCACGCCACGGTACCTGCGGCGAGCATCGCTACGTGAGTGGTGGACAGTGCTCCACCCTCCCTACACGCTGTTGCTCCTCTCGCTCGTCTCCTGCGGCGCGTGTCTCCAGGGTCCGGTACACGCCGGTCGTTTTCTGGCCACCCTCGCCGCCTTCTTCCTAGCGGTCGGCGTGGGCGCCCACAGTCTCGACGAACTGCACGGTCGGCCGCTGCGCACCTCACTCCCGTCGTGGCAACTGGTCCTCGGCGCCGTGGTGGGTGTGGGGGGCTCCCTCGGTCTCGGGGTCGTCGGCCTCTTCGTCGTCGACGGGTGGCTCGCGCTGTTCATACTCGTCGGCGTGAGCGTGGTGCTCAGCTATAACCTCGAACTCTTTCACGGTCTCTTTCACACGCGAGCGGTCGTCGTCCTCGGGTGGGGCGCGTTTCCGATCCTCACGGCCTACTACGCCCAGCATCGGACGCTCAGCCTCGCGTCGGCGTTGGTGGCCGGATTTGGGGCCCTGCTGACGCTGGCTCAACAGCAACTCTCAACCCCCGCGCGCCACCTGCGCCGACGCGTCGTCGCGGTGCGGGGCGTCCTCGTGGGCGAAGACGGCACGACGACGCCACTGGACAAGGATCAACTCCTCGCCCCCCTCGAACACACCTTGCGGACGCTCTGTCGCGCGGGACCCCTGCTCGCGCTCGGTCTGATCGTGGCGCGAGTGACGCACCTCTGATTACCGGGGTCCGACTCTCGGAACCTCACGCCGGGCCCGGGACGTTCGCGTCGAGTCGACCGCGTTAGATACCTACGCTCGCCACTCGACCGATCGCACGTGGTGGGCCGCCGCCAACGCCAGGCGTACGCCGTTGGCGTCCGCGTCCAGTCCGTACACGGGGGTTCCCGGCTGCTGACGCCACGATTCGTCGATCGTGCCCGCGTCGACGGGATCGAAACCCAGTTGATCCACCAGGTCCATCACCACCTTCTTCGCCGCCGGGTCGTCACCGGCCACCGGTACGGCCATCCGGTCGGTGGCGCCCGCGGGCCGTGCCCTTTCGATCAGATTCGCCGCGTAGACGCCATTGAAAACCTTGACCACCGGGTGTTTGATCTGCTGCGCCACCCAACCACTCTCGGTGAGGCCCTCTTCGATCTCGCCGATGCGTCCGTCGCGCTGTTGCGGGTAGTAATTCCCAGTGTCGATAACGACGACCCCCGCCGCGGCGCCCGTGAGGAAGCCCGGCGGCAAGGCCGGAACGTTCTTCTCGGGGACGGCGATGATGACCAAGTCGGCGCCTTCGGCGACGTCCAAGATGGACACCGCCCGAGCCCCGGTCATCTCCGCCAACTCCGACAGGGTCTCGGGTCCGCGTGAATTGGCCACGCGCACCTCATGACCCAGGTGGGTCAGGCGTCGCGTGAGATTGCCCCCGATGTTCCCCGCCCCCACGATTCCTATCTTCATCTCATCTCCCTTGACCTGGTGATCTCGAGGCCACCGCTCACATCTTCCAACCCCGTCCTCCACCGTAGTAAGCCCCGGTGAGCTGCGACGCCACGGTGCCCTCGCGGGGTCCGTTCGCGCGACCTCCGCCTAGTGCGGCGGGCCCGGCGCCTCGGCCTGGTATTCGAAGGTGGCCCCGAGTGGCGACTCGTCACTGGCCATCGTGCGCGCCTGGGCGTGTAACGACTTCATGACGCCGATAGCGCGCGCAAAGGCGTCGGAGTCAGCGTGTCCGTTGAACAGGCGGTCGAGTTGGTGGAGCAGCGAGGTGTACGTGAAGTTGAAGGTGTCGACGAGGTACCGTGCCCGTGAACCGGGGAGGTACTCCTCGCGCGTGGGGTCGGTCGGTACTTCGTACACCCCCTCAGGGTCGAAGGTGATGGGATCTCCGACGTAGTCGAAGCCGACGGTGAGGGCGGACGGGTCGGGTCGCACCAGACGACGGCCCCTCTGGATCTCGACGAAGCGATAGAAGTGGGCCACGTCGTTGACGCCACCGAAACCCGCCACTTCCTCGGGTGACATTGACGAACCCTCGCCCTGGGCGATGATGACGTCGATGGCCGCCACCGCACTGGCCGCACTGTCCACCACGACGGCCCCGTACATCAACTCCGGACCCACCTGATTTCGCGCGGGCGCGACGAACGTCGTGGCGTCAATGCGAGCCAGTGCACGTTTGATCAACTCGTAAAACTCACCGATGGTGCAGGGCTCTTCGACCTGGGGATTCAAGAGGGACTCGTGATTGATGGGCTCGCGCGGCTCCTCGATCTCGATGAAGACCTCGAGCTGTTCGAGGGAGAAGGGGGCCAGGTGCACCGTCAGGTGCTGCTCGATACCCCCCGGGAGTCGACCGGGGTAACGGGGCACGAAGGCGGGTGA
>JAJZFO010000308.1 GCA_021805305.1 Actinomycetes bacterium
AATGCTCCAGCCGCTGCGTACGCCTAGGTCGCCCACCGGCCACACGTCGCGTCGACCGAGGGTGTGCATGAGATACATCTGCGTCGTCCACGGTCCGACGCCGTGCACGGCCGTCACCTCGGCGATGATCTCGGCGTCGCTCATCCGTCCGTGTCGCGAGAGTCTGATGCGTTCGTCACGGGCGTGCGCCGCGAGGTCCATCATCGCGGCCGCCTTCGTGCGCGAGAGACCTGCGTCGCGCAGGACCTGTGGCCCGGCCTCCAACACCGACTCGATGCTGACCTCGCCACCGCACGCGTTGACCACGCGCGCGTGGATGGTGTCCGCCGCGGCGGTGGCGAGCAACTGGAAGGTGATCGAACGGATCAGGGAGGGGAATCGCTGCGCCACCGGTGCGGGTCGACGGCCCGGCGGTAAGCCCGCGTGCGACACGATTCCAGCGAACGCGGGGTCGCGTCGCACGATGTCCTGGGCAATCCGTGAACGCAAGTCCATGCGAAAACTATGGCAGAGAGTCCGGGGTCTCGGGGATGACGACACCCTGGGGTACCTTGTTCGCCTCTCGCACCACGGTCGAGAGCAGGGAGTGGATCGCGCGCACGGGAGCCGCGGGGAAGCCGAAACGTCGCCGTACCAGGCAGACGCGTCGCTGGGCGATCCGGTCGATGGGCACGGCGCGGAAGTTCTCGCGCAGGTGCGACGAGAGCATGGTGGAGGGCAGAATCGAGGGGCCGTGTCCGTCGAAGGTCATCGACGCGATGGTGCGCAATCCGTCGAGCTCGATGAGGGGGCGAAGCTCGATCCCCTGGGCGTGCGACGCCTCATCGATCTCGCGGCGGATGGGAGTGCCGGGGAAGGGGAGGAGTATCTCGTAGGGCTCGAGGTCGGCGAAGGTCACCGCGGGATACTCGGCCAGCGGATGGGTCTTCTCGGCGATCAGCACCAGGTCCTCGCTGTAGAGGTCGACGGAGGAGAGCTCCGGAGCGCCCACGGGCCACGCCAGCACCGCGATGTCGAGCACACCCGAGACCAACTGGGGTTCGATGACCGAGTTCGTACCCTCGGTGATGCGAAGTGAGATATGGGGAAAGGCCTCGCGCTGGGCCTTGAGCAGCAACGGGACGATCCAGCGACCCGCCGTTCCGATCATGCCCAGTGAGACGCGCCCGCGAATGTCCGCGGTCAACTCCGAGACGTCGGCGGCGATGGCGCTCACCTCGCCCAGGATGCGACGGGCTCGCTCGACGACCACCGTGCCCGACTCGGTGAGTGCGCCCGACGCGCGATCGATCAATTCCGAGCCCAACTCCGACTCGAGGCGGGCGATGCGGTTCGAGATGTTGGACTGGACCGTTCCCAGTGCCTCGGCGGCACTGGAGAAGGTGCCATGTTCGGCGATCCCCACGAGGGCTTCGAGCTGTCGTATCTCCATGTATCAAGTATACAGATGAGAGGTATCCAATGTATGCGCTTGATTGATAGGCAGCGGACCGGCATACTGGTATCAGCCTGCTTCACCCAACCCCCCAGGGTGAAGCCAAGGTTTTGCAAAAGGGCCATCCACCCCCCCGGATGGCCCTTTTGTGCTGTCTGGGTGATTCTACGCCAGCGTGGGCTTGTTATCGTGGCGGCCATGGAGTCGAGGCGTTCGTGGCGGATACGCCTGGCGGTCCGGGCGGTGCGCCTGGTGAACGCGACATCACGACGGCTCGGCCGGGGATCGGGGACCGTCATGGGCGGTCGGGCGGGTCTCCTGATCGCACCGAAAATCCTTGAGACAGTCTCGCGAGATCGCGACATCATCCTGGTCACCGGGACCAACGGCAAGACCACCACGTCAGCCATGTTGCGTGCGGGCTGGGGTGGCGAGGTGGCGGGGAACGACACGGGCGCCAACATGATCCAGGGTCACGTGGCGGCCTTGTGCGCCTCGAACGCGTCACGCGTCGTGCTCGAGACCGACGAGTCTTGGATGGCCGTGGTGATCTCCTCGTTGCGCCCTCGAGTGGTCGTCTTGTTGAACCTGTCACGCGACCAGCTCGACCGGGCCAACGAGGTGCGTCGGATCGCGCTGGGCTGGCGAGAGTGCCTGGCCCCCGAGACCTATGGCGGCGTCGTCGTCGCCAACGCCGGGGACCCCCTGGTCGTGTTCGCCGCGCAAGAGGCGCGCCACGTCCGCTGGGTGGACGTCCCCTCGTCGTGGCGTGACGACGCCGCGTCGTGCCCCCACTGCACCCGGGCCATCACCTTTGGCGACGGGGAGTGGTCGTGTGAGTGCGGATTCTCCAAGCCCCACGTGTTCCGTGCATCAGTGGGCGAGACGTTGGAGATCGGGGGCGAGTCCTTCGAGTTGGGGCTGGCCCTGCCGGGGTCCTTCAATGAGGTCAACGCGGCCCTCGCCCTCACCGCCCTCGCCGAGTGCGGCGTCGAGGTGGAGACGGCCCTGAGGCGCCTGCGCACCATGACCACGGTCCAGGGGCGCTACGGACTTCGCGGCTTCAGAGGACACACCCTGCGCCTGCTATTGGCGAAGAACCCCGCCGGGACGGCGGCGCTCCTCGCGTCGCTCGACCCCGAGGACGAGGTGTGGATCGCGATCAACGCCCAATTGGCCGACGGTCGTGATCCTTCGTGGCTCTACGACGTCGATTTCGACAATCTAAAAGGTCACCGGGTGACCTGCCTGGGTGAGCGGCGACTGGACCTCGCCACCCGACTGACCTACGCGGGCATCGACTGCACCGTGGTCGACGAGCCCGAGTCCCTTCAAGGAGAGGGGAGTGTCACGGTGGTGGCCAACTACACGGCCTTTCGTGAGTGGATGGGGAGGTCGACCCCGTGCTGAGGGTCGCGGTGATCTTGCCCGACCTGCTCGGAACCTACGGGGACGGGGGCAACGCCACGGTGCTGGCGGCTCGCGCGCGCGCCCGCGGCATC
>JAJZFO010000307.1 GCA_021805305.1 Actinomycetes bacterium
GTGCTCCGCGGCCGTCAGAATGTCCGTCGCCTCGAATCGAGCCGCGTCGACCGAGCCCGCCCCCACCGCGGGTTTGACCACGAAGTCGACGTCCGGGAAGACCGGATCGTCCCCGACCTCGCAGTAGGTGGTCGCGATCACCGGAAAGCCCTGACGGGCCAGGTCACCGAGGTAGTGCTTGTCCGACGAGTACTCGATGAC
The DNA here is from genome assembly GCA_021805305.1 of Actinomycetes bacterium. Next base: position 202 of record JAJZFO010000307.1, read on the forward strand.
CTCGTAGGGATTGATGAGTCGCGCCCGCGCGTGCGCCCACGAGAGGAACTCGGGGTAGGAGTCCGCGTACCCCCACGTCGAGCGCACCACCACCAGGTCGTAGGACTCCCAGTCGACCGACTCGTCGTCCCACACCCGCGCCTCGGCCGTCACGCCCTGGCGCGCGAACTCGGCGATGAGTAGCGGCATGTCCACGTCCTCGTGCGCCACCAACGACGCCGGCGCCCCGGGCAGGGCCACTCGCGACGTGGCGAGCGCGACGCGACTCACGGGATGAAGTAGAGCGTAGCGTGCTGGGCCAGGGTCACCAGGGGACCGGGCCACACGCCAAAGAGCAGCGTCAACACGACGCCCGCGCCGATGACGATTGCGGTCGGACGCGGCACCACGACGCGAGTGGCGTCGAGCTCGTCGTCGGGCTCGGCGTAGAGCACGACGGTCCAGCGCAGGTAGAACGAGGCGGCGATCGCGGCGCTCAAGAGAGCGATCAACGCCAGCGCGACGCCGTTGGCGTCGATGGCCGAGGCCAGCACCGCGTACTTGGCGTAGAAGCCCGCGGTGAGCGGCGCGCCCAGTTGCGACAGCAGCAGGACCGCGAGCGACGCGCCCAGCCAGGGCTGGCGACGCGCGAGGCCCCGGTAGGACTCGAGGGAGTGGCGCTCGTCACCCAGCCCGCCCATCACGGTGACGATCGCGAAGGTCGCCACCACCGTGGGCGCGTAGGTCGCCAGGTAGAACAACGTGGCCGCGCTGCCGCGCGCGGTGCCCGCCCACACGCCGATCAGGATGAAACCGGCGTGGTTGATCGAGGAGTACGCGAGCAGGCGCTTGGCGTTTCGCTGGGGCACGGCCAGGGTCGCACCCACCACGGTCGTCAGCACGATCAGCACCCACAGGATCGGGCGCCAGGTGGCCAGTTGGGTGCCCAGACCCGAGATCATGACGCGCACCAGCGCGGCGAACGCCCCGACCTTGACGATCGAGGCCATGAAACCCGTCACGGGGGTCGGCGCGCCCTCGTAGACGTCGGGCGACCACATGTGAAAAGGCACCGCGGCGACTTTGAAGGCGAAGCCCACGAGCAATAGCGCACCACCCGCCACCAGCAGACCCGGCTTCAACAGCACGTTGGCGCCGAGGAAGTACGAGATCGTCGAGAGGTTGGTCGAACCCGTCGCGCCGTAGAGCAGGGCCGCGCCGTAGATGAACACCGCCGAGGCGAACCCGCCCAGGATGAAGTACTTGAGCGACGCCTCGGCCGACTCGGTCTTGCGCCGGTCGATCGCCACGAGCACGTAGAGGCCCAGGGAGAGGATCTCGAGACCGAGGAAGATGACGATGAGGTCATTGGCCTGGGTCATCAGGATCGCGCCGGCGCTCGAGGCCAGCGCGAGGATCTGGTACTCGGGTCCGCGCACGTTCTCGCGCATCGCCCAGTCGTGCGCCACCAGCGCGGCCAGTCCCACGCTCAGCGCGATCACCGCGGTGGCCACCACGGAGAACCCGTCGAGCACCACCGCGTGCGCCACCGTCGTCGTGACGCCGTGGTGGTCGAGGTCGCGCCACTGGAAGTAGGTCACCACCAGCGTGGCGAGTGCGGCGGTCACGGTGACGGCGGTCGTCAGCGACGTCGGCACGGTGCGCCGCCACATCGCCGAGGCAATGAGCAACAGCAGTGACGCCCCGAAGAAGATCAGTACCGGGACGATGACCAGGTAGTGGATCGAGGGCAGGGCCAACGTCGCGCCGATCATTTGAACGCTCCCGCCGTCGCCACCTGGGTGACGAAGTTATGCACCGACGGCGTGATCCGGTCGAGCACCGGCTTGGGGAACACCCCGAGCACGACGATGAGCACGACGACGGGCACGAGCACCCAACGCTCGGCGCTCGAGGCGTCGGCGATCTGCGCGTTGGTGCCCTCGGCACGTCCGTGAAAGACCCGCTGGTAGGCCCACAGGAGGTACACCGCCGAGGCGAGCACCCCGAGGGCCGCGACCGCGCTCCACCACGCGTGAGTCGTGAAGGTACCGATCAGGATCAGGTACTCCGACACGAAGCCCGACAGACCCGGCAGGCCGATCGAGGCGAGCATCGCGATGGTGAAGAGCGCCGCCATCACCGGCGCGGGTCCCTGTAGGCCGCGATAATCGGCGATCTGGATACTCGAACGACGCCGCTCGAGGAAGCCGATGATGAGGAAGAAGCCAATGGTTATGATCCCGTGGTTGAACATCAACAGCACCGCACCGGTCACCCCGATGGTCGAGCCCGACATGATGCCCAGGGTGATGAAGCTCATCTGGGCGAGCGAGGAGTAGGCGACGAAGCGCTTCAAGTCCTTGGCGACGCAGGCCAGCATCGATCCGTAGAGGATGCCGATCACCGCCAGGGTCAACACGTAGGGTCGCACGCTCACCTGGGCCGCGGGCAAGAGGCCCACCGCGAAGCGCAGCAGTCCGTAGCTGCCGAGCTTGGCCAGCAACGCCGAGAGTTCGATGGACCCGGCGGTGGGCGCCTCGGCGTAGGTCAACGGCGACCAGGTGTGCAGCGGCCAGATCGGGGCCTTGGCCCCAAAGGCCAGGGCGAAGCCGACGAAGAGCCACACCGCCACCGGGTGCGACATCGCGATGCTCGACAAGGCGCCGTAGGCGAAGGTCAGGCCCGAGGTCGGGTGCTGGTGCTGATAGGCGAAGCCCATGTACAAGATCCCGATGAGCAAGAACGCCG
>JAJZFO010000244.1 GCA_021805305.1 Actinomycetes bacterium
GGCGTGGTCGGCAACACCTACATGCTCGCCAGGACGCAGAAGTCGGTCCTGCGCGGCCCCTTCATCGCCCGTCCGACGCCCGCGTGGTTCGTGACCCACGCGAACTCGGCGACGGCGATGCGGCGGCTCTTCGAGTTGCAGTGCACGGAGTCCTGGCTCGCGGTCCCTCGCCTGGCGTGGTCGGCCCTACGCTCCTAGGGTTGCAGCGCGACCACCGTGGTCACGCCCGTGGCGACGCACACGGCGCGAGCGCAGGCCACGTGGTTGAGCGGCGTGGGCACGTAACTCAGACTCACGGCGTGGACCGCGGCGCCCTTCCACTCCGCCATCGCGGCGGTGTTGTTCACGTAGTGTCCGACCGCCACGCAGGTGCTCGACGACGCGCAGGCCAACGACGTCGCGGCGAACGAGAGTGGCGAGGTCTTCCAACCACTCTTCACCTGGTAGACGAGGGCCGAGCCGACGGGGGTGGTGACCAGGGCGACGCAAGTGGGATCGCAACGCAGCGACGACAGCGAGGTCCACGAGGGAGGTGTCGCGACGAGCCGCCAGGTCGCCCCGTTGTTCAGCGTCTCGCGAAGGACCACGTGGTGCGAGGTCGACGTCGTGGCGACGTCACACTGCGAGAGCGTGGTGCAGTCGAACGCCGTCGTGCGGTTCGACGCCCACGCCAAGGTGCGTGGTGCTCGCCACGTGGCGCCGGCGGTGGTCGTGGCGACGAATCGAGTGCGTCCGCGGCTGTCCTGGTCGAGTAGCCAGCAGCGCGCGTCGCTCGCGCAGGCCAGGTCCCTGATCACGACACCGCCCGCGGGACCCGCGAGTGAGCGGATGGCGCCGCTGCTGGCGTTGATCGACCACACGAGGTCGATGCCTTCCTTGGTGCCGCCGACGAGGCACGTGAGCGCCCCACAGGCGGCGTCGTTGAGCGCCGCGACCGGTGCGGGGGGCACGTTGAGTGCGGACCAGACGCCCTTGAGGTTGCGGACCTGCCCCACGGTCGTCGGGGCGTTGGTGCCGCCCGACGCCCCGAGCGTGACGCAGGCACCCGTGCTGGTGCAGCCCAACGTGGTGAGCGGCGCGGCCAGGCTCAGTGAGGGTTGACCCGTGGCGCTCAGTCGGACCGCCGCCTGGGCGCAACCCGTGAACAGCAACGAGACCGTCGTGAGGAGGACGACGCTTCGACCGACGCCGCGCGTCATCATGTGGTGTCGGCTCATGGAGCGCATCTTTCGTACAAGACCTCGGTGAGACAATGCTAGTGAGCGACGTGGCCCTCGGACGTCCACGGCCTACTGTGGACGGATGAGTTGGATCGACGTGGCGATTGCCTCTCTGGTGGTCGTGTCGGGACTTCGCGGCTGGACGCAGGGCCTGGTTCGCCAACTCGGGGCGCTCCTCGGCCGCCTCATCGGACTGATCGGCGGCCTCTACCTAGCGGCCGCGGTGGTGCCGCACGTGACGCAGACCGCGTGGAGGCCCCTCGACGTGGTGCTGATCATCATCGCCAGCACCGTGGCGGGAAGCCTCATCCTGAGATACTTCGGTGGCGTCTTCTCGCGACGACTCCACGAGGGCCACCTGGGCCTGGCGGACTCACTGCTCGGGGCGGGTGTGGGGGTGGTGGGGATGCTCATCAGCTGCTGGCTCGTCGGCGCCCTCTTGGCGGTGGTGCCGTGGAGCACCGTCGCCACGTCCGTGAACCGGTCGGTCATCCTGAGGTACGTGCAGCGCGTCCTCCCCGCGCCGCCCGCGGTGGCGAGTCGCATCCAAGGCGTGCTGAGCCAATTGAACGTGCCGAGTCTCTTCGCCAACGTGGTCGAACCGGCCCTGCCCGCGTACTCGCCGCGCCCGTTGAGCACGCGCCACGACGTGAGCGCCCCCGCCGGCGTGGTGACCGTCGTGGCCGGGGGTGCCTGTCGCGTGACCACCACGGCCACGGGATTCGTCGTGGCACCCCATCAGGTCGTCACCCTGGCGCACGTCGTCGCGGGCGAGCGGTCGTTCTCGGTCGCGGGCCGCGCGGGCCGCGTGGTGGCCTTCGACCCCCGCAGTGATCTCGCGGTGTTGAGCGTCCCCGGGTTGGACGCGGCGCCCCTCACCCTGGGTCCCAGCGCGTCGCCGGCGTCCTCCGCGCAGGTGGTGGGCTTTCGCTCGGCCACCGATCGAGCGGTGACGCAGGCCATCGTCGCGGGTCAGGTCACCAGCGCGGGCAGGAGCATCTACAGCGGCCCGGTCTTCACGCGCACGATGGTGGTGGTGGTCGCGTCGCTCACCACGTCGCAATACGGCGCGCCGGTGATGGTGAAGGGCCAGGTCGTCGCGGTGGCCGCCCAGCGTTCGGCGGCGGATCACTCGTTGTCCTACGCGGTGCCCGTGGGTCAACTCCGTGACGTGCTGGCGCGCGTGAGCGCGACCAGCGTCTCGACGCAGCGCTGCGTCAACTGACCGAGCGCACCGCCTCGGCGAGGACGCCCAGCCCGTCGGCCAACTGTTCGTCGGTGATCACCAGGGGCGGGAGGAGTCTGATCACATTGCCGTAGGTGCCGCAACTCAGCGCGATGACACCGTGGTCATTGCAGTACTTCACCACGGCCTTGGCGGCGGCGGCGTTCGGGCGCTTGGTACCCGGTTCGACCAGCTCGATCGCCACCATGGCCCCTCGTCCGCGGACCTCTCCGATGATCGTGACGTCGCGGGCGAGTGCCTCGAGGTGGGTGAAGAGCAACGTCTCGAGTTCGCGGGCACGGGCCACGAGGTTGCGGTCGCGCATGACCCGGATCGCCGCGAGGGCCGCGACGGCCGCGACGGGCTTGCCGCCGTAGGTGCCTCCGAGGCCACCTTCGTGCACGGAGTTCATGATCTCGGCTCGACCCGTGACCCCCGCGAGCGGCATGCCACCTGCTAGACCCTTGGCCGTGGTGACGATGT
>JAJZFO010000353.1 GCA_021805305.1 Actinomycetes bacterium
CGGCGTGCGCAAACTCGGCGTCCCGTTCCAACCGGAGTTGGCCATGGGGGCCATCGGCGAAGGCGGCGTGATCGTGCGCGAGGAGTACGTGCTCGCCACCACGCGGGTGTCGCCGAGTGAATTCGAGCTCGTGGAGCGGACCGAGCGCGGCACCCTGAACACGGCGCTGGAGCGCTTCCGACGGGGCCGCAATGCGTTCCCACTCACTCGAAGGGTGGTGGTCATCGTCGACGACGGTCTGGCCACCGGGTCGACGGCGCGAGCGGCGTGTCGCGTCGCACGCCAGCGCGGGGCCTCGAGAATTGTGCTGGCCGTACCGGTCGCCCCCGCGGACGTCGCGGCGGCATTTGACGAGGCGGACCAGGTCATCGCGGCGGCGACGCCCGAACTCTTCGCCGCCGTGGGCCGCCACTACCGTGATTTTCGCCCGACCTCGGACGAGGAGGTGATCGGGGCGCTCGATGCGGCGGCCGAACGCGTGCGTCGCGCCGGGCAGACCCACGAGCCGGCCGACTTCGATGGCGAGATCACGTTCCTCGCCGACGGGGTGGAACTCGCGGGACACCTGCACCTCCCCGAGCGGACCCGGGCGGTCGTCATCTTCGCCCACGGAAGCGGCAGCAGTCGATGGAGTCCACGCAATCACTACGTCGCCGACATCCTCTACGAGGCCGGGATGGGCACGTTGCTCCTCGACCTGCTGACGCCCTCGGAGGAACGAGATCGCCGTCTCGTCTTTGACGTCGAACTCCTCGCCGCCCGGCTCGTCGCGGCGACGCGATGGGTGCGGGCGCGTCGCGGGACCGAACAGGTCGCCATCGGCTACTTCGGGGCCAGCACGGGCGCGGGCGCCGCACTGGTGGCTGCCGCGAGGGTGCCCGATGAGGTCTCGGCCGTCGTCGCACGAGGCGGGCGCCCCGATCTCGCGGGCCCTCACCTCGGCCGCGTGCGGACGCCCACCCTCCTCATCGTCGGTGGTGGGGACACGACCATGCTCGAGCTCAATCGCCAAGCCCTGCGTCGGATCGCGGCGCCGGCGCGTCTCGCAGTAGTGGCGCACGCCACCCACCTCTTCGAGGAACCCGGCACGCTGGCCGAGGCCGCCGAGGCCGCCGATCTCGCCCGTGACTTCTTCCTCGCCGAACTTCTGGTCCCCCACGACACGCGAGAACACGCGTGAACGAGGCACCGCCATCGGGGAGTGACGATGAGACCAGGTCGCTCGCGCGACCGCTGAAGGGACCGACCTCGACGCACTGGCGTGGGCCGAGACGTCCCCGTCACTGCGTCCGCTCTACCACGAGGGTCCCCCGAGCGAATCCGAACGCCAGACGGCGCCCAGCGGATGTTGACGTGAACCACGACGAGCGCCGATCCGATCCGAAACGTCGACGCGCCGCGCGCGACGACGTTGGGTCACAGGCCGAAGTCCTCGGGCATCTCCACGGCGACCACGGTGGCGCGCACCGTCGTGACATCATGGGCCCACACGCTGGTCTCGACGGTCACCTTACGTCCGCTGATCTCGCTCACCCGCCCGCGCAGCGTCAATTCCGGGCCGAGCGGGGTGGGTCGCAGGAACGTCACCTGCAATGATCCGGTGACGAAACGAAGGGGCGGCGAACTATCCATTGTTCGCTGTTGGGCACGATAGAGCGCCGCGGCGGCGGTGCCGGTGCTGTGACAATCGATCAACGACGCGAGGAGTCCTCCGTACACGAAGCCGGGTACCGCGATGTGAAACGCCGCCGGGGTGAAGCGCGTCTCGCTCTCCTCCCCCGCCCAGAACGTACGAATCCGGTACCCGTGTTCGTTCAGGCGTCCGCAGCCGTAACAGTGCGCGAGGTGCTCGGGGTAGTAGTCCTGGAATGCGAGCATGGTGACGGGCCGTCCATCCGTAGTCATCCGAATGGTACCCGGGACTGGCGCGGCGCCGGCGCCCGCCGCGACGTCACCGGACGGGCAACCCTCAACGGACCGCTGTCGTCAAGAGTTCGACCACGCGCTTCTTGTCGGCCGCCGTCAACTTGGTGACCGCGTAGGCGTTGGGCCAGAGATTGCCCTCGTCGAGCCTCGCGGCCTCTTGAAAACCGATGGTGGCGTAGCGGACATTGAACTTGGCGGCGCTCTGGAAGAAGACCACGACCTTGCCGTCGGCGTTCGTGTACGCCGGCATGCCGTACCAGGTCTTGGCGCGCAGGTCGGTGTGCTTCTTCACCAGTTGATGCAACGTTTCGGCCAATTCCTTGTCACTGCCGGTCATCTCCTCGATGGCGGCCAGGCACGCCGCCTCTAGGTCCGCGCCCGCCTTAGCGGCCTTGGCCTCGGCCGCCGCCGCGCGCATCGCGGCCTTCTCTTCCTTACTGAACGTTGCGCCCACGGCCTTCTCCTGTCCACTCCACATTGCCCGCATCGATCATGGCACGCGAGGCGACGATCCGCCACCAGGCACCCTTTCGCGCGCCCTCGCCCCACGCACCCCGTCACCACGGTGAACGGGTCGCACGACGAGGAAGTCGGTGGGGCTACGAACCCCACCCGTTCCGCGGACGCCTCACCCGATACCGGCTCGCGCCGACGCCGTCACGGGAAAACGAAACCGGGCGCGCCACGTCGGCGCCCGTCACCGCAGTGACGGGACCGACGCGACGCGCCCGGCGGGGGGGACTACTTGACGCCGAAGAACAAGAACAGGTTCGTCGGGATGATCGGCGTCGTCAGGTTCTTCTTCACCTGAGAATCCAAGAAGGCGAAGGACTTGTGGGCGTTGATCGCGTTCCACTCGGCCTGACTGGTGACGCCGACGACCTTGACGTCCCACCACTCGGCCTGGCCACCGTTCTTCGTCGTGATGAAGTGCTCGTGACCGGGGGTCGCGAAGTTCTTCAGCGCTGACGTGAGTTGGGCCGCCGTGTACTGGGGGTAGAGCGGCTTGAGGGCGGGCTCGAGCGCGCTGAGGTCAATCGTGCCCGGGTGGTCGACGCACACCAGACCGGTCGGGCAGTCCATGGACATCGGGGGGACCGTGAATCCGAGCGGCACCGTGATGTAGAGCGGGTCGAAGTTCGCGGCGGGCGCCACCTTGTAGCTCGTCCCGGCCTCACAGCCCGAACTCGACGCGGCCGGCACGTGCGTGTCGCAGTAGAAGCCCATACTGTAGGTGAAGTTCACCGTGTGTCCGTTGTAGAACGACTGGGTCATGCCGTACTCGTTAGTACCCATGCCCTTTTGCGTGGCGTTGCTCGGCGTCGTCATGGTCGCGGCACCCGCCGCGATCCCGATTCCGGCGATGGCGACCATGGTCATGGAAGCCGCGAGCACCCGTGCGCGATATGTGAAGGTTCTCATTGTCTTATTCCTTTTCTCCCGGCCACGGTGGTCGGGCAACAGTCTCTATTCGTCACCGTCGCGCGAATCGGATGTCGCGAACTCGAAGAACTTTGATGACCCACGCGCGGCGCGAACGCGGCCGGGTCGGCGCCGACCACTCCCTCACCGTCGACGAGGGTCAGGGCGCGTGACGATGCGATGGAGACGACGCGCGCCCGTGTCTCTCGTCGCGCGTGCGATCGACGACGTCCCGTCGAGACGAGGGGGCCACTCGAACGCAGCGGCCGCGCGACGACGGTCGCGATGCGCCGGTCGTCATCCCTCCGGGGAGGGCGCGTGACGTTCCAAGAAGTCGTAGATGGCGACGCGGTCGATCCCGGTGAACGTACCGGTGGGGATGGCGGCCAGCAAGGAGGAGTTCAGTTGGGCGCTCGGCAGGGCCATCCCGTCCCAGCGACCGGCCAGGGCGTCCGAGGGTCGTCGACAGCACCGTTCGTCGGGGCAGGTCGATTTGAAGCGCCGTCGGGTGTCGCGCCCCCGGAACCAGCGCGCGTCCTCGAAGGTGGTGCCGACGCTGACCGAGAAGAGCCCCGCCGGAGTGTTCTGGATGCTCGACGTGCACCAGTAGGTCCCGGCCGGCTTGTCGGAGTACTGGTGGTAGGGCGTGAGTTGGTCCTCCATCGAGAACACCTGGCGCGCCGCCCACCACCGACAGACGATCTGGCCCTCCACCGAGCCGAGGGCGTCGGTGGGGAACACCACGTTGTCATTCTCGTACGCCTTGGAGATGACCCCGCTGTCGTGGACCTTCAAGAAGTGCACGGGGATCCCCAGGTGACGGGTGGCGAGGTTCGTGAAGCGGTGCGCCGCCGTCTCGTAGGGCACCGCGAAGGTGTCGCGCAAGTCCTCCACCGAGAGCTCGCGCGCCGTCTTGGCGGCGCTCAGGTAGTCGACGGCGCTGGCCTCGGGGATGAGCAGGGCCGCAGCCAGGTAGTTGGTCTCGACGCGTTGGCGCAAGAGCTCCTCGTAGTCGCGGGGCTCCTTCAATTCGAGCACGTGCAGGGCCAGCGCCTGCAGCAACGCGGAGCGTGGATCGATACCGCGCAGATTCACCGGGAGGTAGATACGACCGTTGCGCTGGTCGGTGATGCTACGCGTCGACTTGGGGAAGTCCCCGACGTAGTGCAGGGAGAAGCCGAGGTGCTGGGCCAGTTCGGCCGCACTGCGCTGGGACAGGGGGCCACCGTGATGATCGACGCGACGCAGCAGGTCCCGGGCGATGTCTTCGAGGTGCGCGAAGTAGTTGTTGCGACCGCGCTGATCCAGTCGCAGGGCGGTGTTGGCGCGGCGCGCGATCTCCGGGGTGGACGCGCGCTCTTGGTGCAGTCGCTGGATCTCGTCGTGCAACGAGAGCACCGCGGCGATGGCGTCGTCACTCAACGACTTGCGAATCGCCAGGGGCGCGATATTGAGCGAGGAGAAGACGCTACCGCGCTGCGCGCGATCGAGCGCGATCTCGAGCGCGGCTCGTCGATTGGGGGGTTCCGCGTTCATCAGGGCGTCCACCGTGGTCGAGAGCGCCGCGGCGACCTGGCGTAGTTCGCTCACCTTGAGTTCGCGTCGACCGTTCTCGATGAGTGAGACCTGTGAGGAGGCGCGCCCGAGGCGCTGGGCGAGGTCGGCGACGGTGAATCCCTGGGCGACGCGACGTTCTCGAATACGTCGCCCGATGGCGAACGCGAGCGACGCGTCTTCGTTGGTTTCAGGGTCAGCGAGGTGGGTCATAGTGAAAATAATAGCGATATTTCCGAAATACGGAATAGATATCTTTGTTTTTTAATTTTTAACGTGAAAATTTCTGGAATCTGTCATATCTCTTGTTACGGTGACTCCACACCACACGCACAAAGGAGTGACAATGGACACGTTACCGATGGGTTTTCAGCCCGGAGACCAGACCCAAACCGCCGAGGACCTCGAATTCGAGTGGGCCAATAACCCCCGCTGGGAGGGCGTGCGCCGTGACTACTCGGCCGCCGACGTGATCGCCTTGCGCGGACCGGTCCGCGAGGAGCGGACCCTGGCCCAGCGCGGCGCCGAACAGTTGTGGCGCCTGATCCAAGAGAGCCGTCAGGACTCCTCCTCCTGGGTCGCCGCCCTCGGCGCCCTCACCGGCAACCAAGCGGTCGCCCAAGTGCGCGCCGGACTCCAGGCCATCTACCTCTCCGGATGGCAGGTTGCCGCCGACGCCAACCTCAGCGGGCAGACCTACCCCGACCAGAGCCTCTACCCCGCGAACTCGGTCCCCGCTGTCGTGCGGCGCATCAACAACGCGCTGCTGCGCGCGAGTCAGATCGAGTTCCTCGAGGCTAGCGCGAACAAGGACTGGTTGGTGCCCATCGTGGCCGACGCCGAAGCGGGTTTCGGCGGGCCCCTGAACGCCTACGAATTGATGATGTCGATGATCGAGGCGGGCGCCGCCGGCGTGCACTGGGAGGACCAGCTCGCCAGCGAAAAGAAGTGTGGCCACATGGGCGGCAAGGTGCTGGTGCCCACGGGTCAGCACATCCGCACGTTGAGCGCGGCGCGACTCGCCGCGGACGTGGCGAACGTCCCCACCCTCGTCATCGCGCGCACCGACTCGTTGGCCGCCAACCTGCTCACCAGTGATCACGACGAGCGCGACCGCGAGTTCCTCACCGGCGAGCGCACCGCCGAGGGTTTCTACGAGGTGCGCAGCGGCCTGGACGCCGCCGTCGCCCGCGGGCTCGCCTACGCCCCCTACGCCGACTTGCTGTGGGTGGAGACCGGCGAACCCGACATCGAACTGGCGCGGGTGTACGCCGAACGCTTCAAGGCGCAATTCCCTGACAAGATGATGGCCTACAACTGCTCGCCGAGCTTCAACTGGAAGCGTCACCTCGACGACGCCCAGATTGCCAGTTTCCAGCGCGAGTTGGCCGCCATGGGCTACGCGTTCCAGTTCATCACCCTGGCCGGATTCCACTCGCTCAACCACTCGATGTTCACCCTGGCCCAGGGGTACAAGGAGCGTGCGATGAACGCCTACGTGTAACTCCAGGAAGCGGAGTTCGCCGCCGAGGCCAATGGGTACACCGCGACCAAGCACCAGCGCGAGGTGGGCACCGGCTACTTCGACCGCGTGGCGACCACGTTGAACCCCCAGAGCGCCACGCTCGCCTTGGTCGGTTCCACCGAAGAGGAGCAGTTCTAGCCATGAACGCCTCCCTCGAAACCCTCGCCACCGTCACGGTCACCGGAGAGAGGGGCGAACGATTCGACGAGATCCTCACCGAGGACGCGTTGGAATTCCTTCGCCAGCTCCACCGGTGCTTCGAAGCTGACCGCCGTGACGCCCTGGCCCAACGCAAGCAGCGACGCCACCAAATCAAGAAGGGTGCTCGATTCGACTTCCTCCCCGAGACCCGCGCGATTCGCGAGGATCGGGACTGGCGCGTCGCCGGCGCCGGACCCGGACTCGAGGATCGCCGCGTCGAGATCACCGGCCCGACCGATCGCAAAATGACCATCAACGCCATGAACTCCGGCGCGCGGGTCTGGCTCGCCGATCAGGAGGACGCCACCAGCCCGACCTGGGCCAACGTCATCGGCGGACAGGTCTCGCTCTACGACGCCATCCGACGCCAGATCGACTTCGTCGCCGACGACGGGCGCGTTTACGCCCTAGGTGAGACGACGCCGACCATCGTGATGCGCCCGCGCGGTTGGCACCTGGTGGAGGACCACATCCGTCTGGTGAGTGACGACGGCGACGACGTGGCGATGTCGGGCTCGCTGGTGGACTTCGGTCTCTACTTCTTCCACAACGCGAAGGAGTTGATCGCGCGCGGTCGCGGGCCGTACTTCTACCTCGCCAAGACCGAAAGCCACCACGAGGCGCGCCTCTGGGACGAGGTGTTCACCTTCGCTGAGAACTACGTGGGTGTCCCCCACGGCACCGTCCGAGCTACGGTCCTCATCGAGACGATCCCCGCGGCGTTCGAGATGGAGGAGATCCTCTTCGAGTTGCGCGATCACTGCGCCGGCCTCAACGCCGGACGCTGGGACTACATCTTCTCGATCATCAAGAACTTCCGCGACCAGGGCGACGAGTTCGTCCTGCCCGACCGGTCCCAGATCACCATGACGGTCCCCTTCATGCGCGCCTACACCGGGCTCCTCGTGGAGACGTGCCACCGCCGCGGAGCCCACGCCATCGGCGGGATGAGCGCGTTCATCCCCAACCGGCGCGACCCCGAGGTGACGGCCCGCGCCGTCGAGCAGGTGCGCGCCGACAAGCGTCGCGAGGCGAGCGAGGGATTTGACGGCACGTGGGTCGCTCACCCCGATCTCGTGCCGGTGGCCTTCGAGCAATTCGACGCGGTCCTGGGTTCGCGTCCCAACCAGATCTATCGAGTGACCCACGCGCCGGCCCCCGCGGCCTCGGAACTGACGGACCTCGGGATCGAGGGGTCATTCGTCTCGGGGGCGGGGGTGCGCACCAACGTATCGGTGGGTATCCGCTACATCGAGAGCTGGCTGCGCGGCGTCGGCGCCGCCGCCATCGACAACCTCATGGAGGACGCCGCTACCGCGGAGATCTCTCGCTCCCAGATTTGGCAATGGATTCACGCCGGCACCGTCACGCTCGAAGGCGAGGTCATCACCGAAGAGTACGTAAAGGCGGTGATTGCTCGCGTCGTGGAAGAGACGCCGCGCTTCGCCGGTGACCGCTTCGACGACGCGGTGCGCCTCTTTGAACAGGTGGCCCTCGGCGAGGAGTTCGTCGCCTTCCTCACGACCCCGGGGTACGAGCAGTATCTGCAGTAGTAACTGAGCGAACCGGTTATGAGGATCGCCCACCTCTCGCGTCAGCGCGAATCGGTGGGCGATCCTCCCTTACTGGCCCACCGATTTTCGCGTCGGGATTCACCTACCAGCACGACCAGCGTCGTCGTCCGTCGATGGCGTCACCCGCCTCGAACTCGAGTGAACGTGGCGCGCGCCGACGCAATCGCACAGCGTCAGCGCGAGAGCAGTTGGGGCCATCCCGCGGCGAGTATCAGCGTGGTGAGCGCCGCGGCCGCAATCAGCACCATCGTCCAGAACCAGACCACGATCGAGCGCATGGTGCCGGTGACTGACACCAGGCGGTCGGTGAGACTCGAGGATTCGCGCTGCGAGGAGACGATGAGTTGACGGCGACCGCGCCAGGACAGGCCGTGCAGGACGGGGGCACCGTGCGCCAATTCGTATTCGTGTAGCCACGCGGAGTCCGCCAGTTCGCTTAAACGGTGCGACGCGAGTGAGTGCAGGCTCGCGAAGGCGACGAGTAACGACAGCGTCGCCGCCACGATACGACCCGTCTCGGATGTCTGCGATCCGAGGGAGATAGTGAAGAGAAATGCCTCGCCCGTAAGCACCATGGTCGGCATCTGCCAGAGCAACGTGTCCCACTGTTGACGTCGGCTTGCGACAATGGCGTACTGCTCGAGTTCGTCGCGCGACTCCTCTGAATCAGGACTCTCCTCGCTCACCGCTCCTCCTTCGTGGCCACCAGGTCCGGCGAAATCTCACCCTATCGCCGCGGCGCGGTCAGCGAGTGCTGCATCGCCGCCTCCCGACCTCATCGCACGAAGCTCGCACCGCTCCGTCGCCTCCGGTGGCGTCGTATCTCAACGCGCCCCCTCGACGCCCACCAATCGAGCGATCAACATTCGTTGCATCTCACTCGTCCCCTCGCCGATCTCGAGGATCTTCGAATCGCGGTAGTGGCGCGCGACGGGACTCTCGTTCATGAAGCCGGCGCCACCGAAGATTTGGGTGGCGTCGCGCGAATTGTCCATCGCCGCGTTGCTGGCCACCAATTTGGCGATGGAGGCCTCCTTCTTGAAGGGCTGACCCGCCAGCATGCGCGCCGCGGCGTCGTAGTAGGCGCAGCGCGCCACGTGGGTGCGCGCCTCCATGTCGGCGATCTTGAAGGCGATGGCCTGGTGAGCGCCGATGCGACGACCGAAGGTCTCACGAGAATTGGCGTAGGCGACGCTCTCGTCGACGCAACCCTGGGCCGCCCCCACCGCGAGGGCCGCGATGGCGATGCGCCCCTCGTCGAGGATCTGGAGGAAATTGGCGTAGCCGTGGCCCCGCTCGCCCAGTAGGTTCTCGGCGGGCACGCGCACGTCGGAGAACGTCAGGGGGTGGGTGTCGGACGCGTGCCAGCCCACCTTGTCGTAGGCGGGTTCGACGACGAGGCCCGCGGCGGGCACCTCGACCAGGATCGAACTGATCCGGTGACGGTCGTGCTCGGGGTCGGTCACCGCCGTGACCGTGACCAGACGAGTCAACGCGGTGCCCGAATTCGTGATGAAACTCTTGGATCCGCGTATCACCCACACGTCACCCTCCAGGTGCGCGCGGGTACGCGTACCCCCCGCGTCAGATCCGGCGTCGGCCTCGGTGAGACCGAAGGCCCCGAGCGCCTCGCCCGCGCACAACATCGGGAGCCAGTGGTCCTTTTGTGCGGGGGTGCCGAAGCGCAGGACGGGCATCGCCCCGAGCGAACAGGCGGCCTCGAGCGTGATCGCCACGCTCTGGTCGACGCGCGCGAGCTCCTCGATGGCCAAGCACAGGGTGAAGAAGTCCCCACCCATACCCCCGTACTCCTCGGGGAACGCGAGGCCGAAAAGACCCATCTCGCCCATCTGACGCACCACCTCGTAGGGGAACGTGCACGTCGCGTCGTGGTGCGCCGCCACGGGGGCGACGACCTGGCGCGCGAAGTCCGCCACCGTACGGCGCAGCATTTCGTTCTCGGGTGTCAACAACGGACTGGTCATCACTCCCCCTCTCCTCGTGGTGACGAGGGTTCCTCGACCGCGCTCACGCGCGCGACCAATTGGTCCAGGACCACCTGGTCCCCGGCCACGACCGCGAGGTCGACCACGCGTCCGCTGAGCGGCGAGCGCAATGGGTACTCCATCTTCATGGCCTCGACCACCAGGAGCGGGTCGCCGCGCGACACGACGTCCCCCGCGTGGACCGCCACCTGGATCACCACCCCCGGCATGGGCGAGCGCACGTCACCGTCGTGATCGACGCGGTCGTTCCCGCGACGCGAGGGCGCCGAGGAGCGCCACCAGGTGGTCCATCCGCGTCGGGCGAACCAGGTGAGAGGACCCGCGCGTCCGACGAGCACCCGCAGGGTCTGGGCGCGCACGCGCAACTCCAGCTCGACCACGTCGGGACCCGCGCTCCGCCAGTCGAGACAGTGCACGTCGACGGGGGGTTCGTCGTCGCCCACGCGCACCCGGGCGTCGCGCCACGTACCCGCGACGGCGACCTGCAGGGACGCCTGCTCGGCGCTCACCAGTGAATGGTGCGTCCACGCCGACGCCCCGACGCGCCAGCCGTCGGCGACGTCGAATCGCGACGCGGCGCTCGCGCGTCGTTGCGCGTCGAGTCGGTGCGCGACGGCGAAGGCGGCCGCGCACTCCAGGGTCTCCGTGGGGTCCGCGTGCCCGCGCCCCTCGTCGCGCAGCACGCGCGCGATGAGGTCGGTGTCGAGTTCACCACGCTGCACCGGCTCGCGGGCGATCAATTCACGCAAGAACGCCGTGTTGGTGACCACGCCGAGGGTGACCACGTCGCTCAGTGCGAGGTCCAAGCGCGCCAGCGCCTGCGCGCGGTCGACGCCGTGCGCGATCACCTTGGCGAGCATCGGGTCGTAGGTGGTGCCCACGCGCACGCCACGCACCAGGGAACTGTCGACGCGCACCCCCGCGCCGCGCGGTTCGCGCAGGTACAACAGGTCGCCCCCCGTGGGTAAGAAGTCGCGCGCGGGGTCCTCGGCGTAGATCCGGGCCTCCACGGCGTGACCGTCCAGACGCACGTCGTCCTGGGTGAAGGCCAGGGCCTCGCCCGCGGCGACGCGCACCTGTTGTTCGACGAGGTCGATGCCCGTCACCATCTCGGTGACCGGATGCTCCACCTGCAGTCGCGTGTTCATCTCCATGAAGAAGAATTCTTCCGGCTGGTGTGCCGAGACGATGAACTCCACGGTGCCCACGCCCCGGTAGTGGGCCACCTCCCCCACTCGCAGCGCCGCGGTCGTCAGCGCGCGTCGCGACCTCTCCGTCATGAGGGGCGACGGAGCCTCCTCGATCACCTTTTGGTGACGCCGCTGCAGCGAGCACTCGCGTTCGCCCAGGTGCACGATGTGCCCGAAGTGATCGGCCAGGATCTGCACCTCGAGGTGGCGCGGACTCTCGAGGTAGCGCTCGACGAACAGCGAGTCGTCACCGAAGGATGCCGCGGCCTCACGCCGGGCGGACGCGATCGCGCCGGCCAATTCGTCGGGCGCGCGCACGAGACGCATGCCCTTGCCCCCACCCCCGGCCGACGGTTTGACAATGACCGGAAACCCGATTTGCGCGGCCGCGTCCACCAGGTCGCGGTCGTCCATGTCGGCGTGGGCGCGTCCGGGCACCACCGCAACACCGGCGGCGGCCACCGCGGCCTTGGCGCGGACCTTGTCGCCCATCATCTCCACCGCGTCGACGCTCGGACCGATGAAGACCACCCCCGCCGCCTCGCACGCGCGCACGAAGGCGGGGTTCTCC
>JAJZFO010000351.1 GCA_021805305.1 Actinomycetes bacterium
GATCGTAAGATCATGACCACTCTGCACCAGGGCGAGGGGGCGGTGCGCGCGTGCGCCAAGGGGTCGCCCCAGGCGATCCTCGAGCGCTGTACCAGCGTCGTGGCGGCGGGTCGCGTCGTGGCGCTCGACGAGGATCAACGCCACCGCGTGAGTGCCGCCAACGACGACATGGCCTCGTCGGCCCTGCGCGTGCTGGGCGTGGCGGTCAAGACACTGGCGTCAGAGCACGTCGACCAGGACACCGCCGAGAGTGAGCTGACCCTCCTGGGACTGGTGGGGATGCTCGATCCCCCGCGCGCGGAGGTGACGACAGCGGTCGACGCGTGTCGGCGCGCGGGCGTCAGGATCTTCATGGTGACCGGCGACTACGGCCTCACCGCCGAGGCCATCGCGCGCCGCGTGGGCATCATCCACGAGGGTGCGGCGAGCGTGGTCACCGGGCGCGATCTCGACGAGATGTCCGACGACGCGCTCGTCGCGACCCTCGGCGGCAACGAACAGATCGTCTTCGCTCGCGTGCGACCCGAGCACAAGCTGCGCATCGTCCTGGCCCTCGAATCCTCGGGCTACGTCGTGGCGGTGACCGGCGACGGCGCCAACGACGCCCCCGCCTTGAAACGCGCGAGCGTCGGGGTCGCGATGAGCGAGGGGGGCACCGACGTGGCGCGGGCCGCGGCCGAGATGCTCCTCCTCGACGACTCCTTCGTGTCCATCGCGGCCGCCATCGAACTCGGTCGCGCGGTCTACCAGAACATCCGCCACATCCTCGTCTACCTCTTCAGTCACAACCTGGCCGAGCTCGCCCCCATCCTGGCCGCCACCGCCGTCGGCTTCCCCCTCGTCCCCCTCTCGGCCCTGCAGGTGCTGGCGATCGACCTCGGCTCGGACGTGCTCCCGGCGTTAGCCCTGGGGGCCCAGCCCCCCGAGGCGGGCACGATGGACCGGCCGCCCCGGTCGGCCGACGAACACCTCTTCTCCTGGGGTCTGGTGCGTCGATTCCTCTTCCTCGGCACCATCGAGTCCCTCGGCGTGGTCGTCATCTTCTTCTGGCGCGTCCACGGCGCGCACCTCGCCTTCGCGGACTTTCGATCGTCGAACCCCACCTATCGCGAAGCCCTCACCATGACGCAGGCGGGTATCGTCGTGAGCCAGTTCTTCAACAGCTTCACCGTGCGCACGGAACGCGAGAGCGTACTGCGCGCGGGCGTCTTCTCCAACCCGGCCCTGGTCGCGGCCGGAGTCGTCGGGCTGAGCCTCATGGCCTGCATCAGCTACGTTCCCGTCCTCCAGCGCGTCTTCAACACCGCCGCCCTGAGCGTCACCGACTGGCTCGTACTCCTCGTGTTGGGCGTGACCCTGCTCGGCTCCGACGAGGTCCGCAAGGCCCTCCTGCGTCATCGCGACACCACACGTGAGCGACGGGCCGCGAGCCTACCGACGCGAGAGGAGTCGTGATGCACGTCGTGGTCGTAGGATGCGGGCGCTCCGGCGCCGCCCTGGCGCAACGCCTGGGCGCCGAGGGCGACTCGGTCAGCGTGATCGATCTCCACGCCGGCGCGCGTGATCGCCTGGCGAGTAATTTCACGGGCGTCTTCATCGAGGGCGACGCGCTGCATCAGTCCGTTCTCGAGTCGGCCCAGATCGAGCGGGCGGACGCCTTCGTGGCCCTCAGCTCCAACGACAGTGTCAACATCGTCGTGGCCCGCGTGGCGCGTGACAGCTACCACGTCCCCCACGTCCTCGGGCGCCTGCACGACGTCCAGTGGTACCCCATCAGCTCGCACCTCGGACTGCAGATGGTGACCACCGTGCAGATGACGGTGGACCGCATCCACCGGCTCCTGCGGCATCGGCGACTGGACCCCGAAGTGGTCTTCGGCAACGGCGAGTCCCTGCTGGTGCGCTCGAGTCTCCCGGACTACCTCAGTGGACGTCGGGTGAGCGAGTTCAACGTCGAGGGTGAGATCCACGTCGTCGAGATCACCCGCGCGGGCCACTCACTCCTACCCGGGAGTTCCACGACCTGGCGTAAGGGCGATTTCGTGAGTTTCATCGTGGCCGCGGGGGCGCTCGAGCGTCTGCACGGTTTTCTCGACGGGAGGTGGTCGTGATGGAGATTCTCGTCGCCGGCGGCGGCAACGTGGGCCGACAGGTCGCCCGGACCCTCCTGGCGCAATCGCACCACGTCATCATCATCGAGAGCGACCGCTCGCGCGCCGTGACGCTGCGCGACGAGGGCTTCGAGGTCGTCACCGGCAACGCCAGCGTGGCCACCTCCCTCGAGGCGGCCGGCGCCCTACACGCCGACCTCCTCGTCGCCTGCACCGAGCGCGACGAGGAGAACCTCGTGATCTCGGTCCTGGCCAAGCGTCACCTGCGCATCCCTCGAGTGGTGGCGCGCATCAACGACGACGACACCCGCTGGCTCTTCAACGACGCCTGGGGCGTCGACGCCGCGCTCTCCTCGGCCTCGGCCCTGTGCGCGCTCATCGCGACCCCGACTCAGCGCGCGTGACCCCACCGCACGTGGTGCAGGTGCGGGTGGTGGTGCGCGGGGGAATGGCGCACCACCACGCCCCCCGTGAAGGCCTCGGCGTCGATGCGCCTCATGGTGGGTAGGCCCGGCAACACCAGCAACGACACCGACACCCCGATGACGCTCAGGCCCGTGCGCAGTCCCACGAGGTGGATCAACACGGTCATCAACAGCGATCCGAGGGCCATACCCCCTACCTCGCCCCCCTCGAGCGCGCCCATGACCCGACCTAACTTGTCGTTGGGCACGATGTGCTGCAGGATGGTGATGGCGTTCACGTCGACGACGGAATTGGCGGCGCCGATGAGCCACATCGACACCAGCGCCGCGAAGAGATTCGGGAGAATCGCGATGATGAGCAACGGGGCGGCCCAGACGATCACGCC
>JAJZFO010000166.1 GCA_021805305.1 Actinomycetes bacterium
CCGATGCCCTCGGCCAACAACGTGGCGATGCCCGCGGTCCCCTTGAGCAATCCCCCCGGTAACGGTCCCGCCTCGGTCACCCCGAGGTGCAGGGGGTGCTCGAAGGTCTCCGACGCCAGGCGGTACGCCGCGATCATCGTGGCGACCGAGGAGGCCTTCACCGAGATCTTCACGTCGTCGAAGTCGACCTCTTGGAAGTAGGCCAGTTCGATGCGTGCCGACTCGACGAGGGCCTCGGGCGTCGCGCCGCCGAAGCGATCGTAGATGTCCGGGTGCAGACTCCCGGCGTTGACGCCAATACGGATCGGCACCCCTCGGTCACGGGCCTCACGGGCCACCAGACGGATCTCCTCGGGCTTTCGCAGGTTCCCGGGATTGAGTCGCAGTCCGTGGACACCCGCCTCCAGCGCGGCGAGCGCCATCTCGACGTGGAAGTGGATATCGGCCACGATGGGGACGGGTGAGCGAGGGATGATCTGCGCGAGACCCTCCGCGGCCGCGCGCTCGTTGCAGGTGCAGCGCACGATGTCCGCCCCGGCGCCCGCCAGGGCGTAGATCTGCGCCAGCGTGGCCTCGACGTCGGCGGTCTTGGTGGTGGTCATCGATTGGACCGAGATTGGCGCGTCGCCACCCACCTTCACCGAACCGACGGAGATCTGGCGCGTGAGGCGACGCGGGGACAATGAGCTGGCTGTGACATCCACCCCACCATTCTGCCGTGCGCGGGCACGGGCGTGGTCACCTAATTGAAAGGATTGCTGATCGGATAGGCGATGTCGAGATAGAGCGTGAAGGCGAACAGGACGACGAGCACGCCCATGAAGGCCACCACGACCGGGGTCAGCTTGTTGACGTCCGCCTTGTACGGCGCGGCGCCGCGGCGACGCTGGCGCAGCCGTTCGTAGGTGGCGATCGCCACGTACCCGCCGTCGAGGGGCAACATCGGCAACATGTTCATCACTCCGACGAAGATGTTAAGGGTGATCAGGATGTACAAGAACACCTGAAGGTTCGACTGCGCCGCCTGGTCCGCCAGACGGACGACGCCCACGATCGAGACCGGCCGGGTGGTTTGCGCGGTCGTCGACTGTGCGGCCGACGGGGTGAGGACCTGATGCCACAACGTCGCGAACTCGCCGGGCGAGAGGACGTGCACCAGGGCGTGCACCGCCTGGTCGAGGGTGGCGGTGACGGTGGACACCGAGTTCGGGATCGCAGCGAGGTAGCCCGTGCGAACCGTGGGATTGGTCAGCTGGATGCCCAGCAGGCCCACGGGCTCAGGGCCCTTCACCTCGGGTTGACCGTTCACCAGGACCCGGCGTCCGTCGACCGGCGTCGCGTGCACGACGACGTCGTGACCGGCGCGGCGCACCGTGAGGGAGATCTCGTGTCCGGCGTTCGCGTGGATCGTCGCGTCGAGGACTGCCATGCCGTCGACGCGATGGCCCTGGATGCTCACGATCTCGTCGCCCACCCGCAGTCCCGCCAGCTCTCCCGCCGTCTGCGCGTGGCCTTGCCAGTGGGTGAAGCCGTCGATGCGCACCCGTTGGGTGTCGGCGTGACCGATGAACACGAGGGCGCCGTACGCGAGAAGCAGCGCCATCACGACGTGCATCAGGGACCCTGCCGAGGCGAAGAGTACCTTGCGCGGGTACGACGCGGAACGGTAGGTCCTCCCCTCCTCCTCGGGCTCGATGGTCTCGTACCACGTCATCCCGGGCACCTTCACGTAACCGCCCAGCCACAGCGCGCGGATGCCGTAGCGCGTCTCGCCTCGCGTCGTCGACCACAGCACCGGTCCGAATCCCACGAAGAAGTCCGTCACCTTCATCCCCGCGCGCTTGGCGGTGATGAAGTGCCCGAATTCGTGCCCCATCACCATCGCGATGACGAGGAACAGCACGAGGGGAAGGGCCCAGCCCCACAGCCAGGTCAGTAGCGCAACGGTGGCGACACTGCCCAGCAGCAACCAGAGGATCGAGGCGCGCGACGACCGAGACTGCATCACTCAGGCAGGTTAGCGTGGGCGATGCGCCGCGCCGCCGCGTCGTTCTCGATCACCGCCTGCAGGTCCACCAGGGGGTCGTCGACGTAACGGTCCATCGTTCGCGCCACCACCGTGGCGATGTCCGACCACCCAATGCGCTGCGCCAAGAAGGCCTCGACGCACACCTCGTTGGCCGCGGAGAGCCAGGCGGGGGCGGCCCCGCCACGTCGGGCCGCCGCGTAGGCGAGGTCGAGCGCCGGGAAGGCCGCCCGATCGGGCGGCTCGAAGTCGAGGTGCAGTGACGTCGAGAAGTCCAGCTGCCCCCAGTGATGCGCGAGTCGCTCGGGGGCGCCGAGGCAGTACGCGATGGGTAGGCGCATGTCCGGGCGCGAGAGTTGGGCCAATACCGAGCCGTCGACGTACTCCACCATGGAATGCACGACGGACTGGGGATGCACGACCACGTCGATGCGATCGACCTCGATCCCAAAGAGCGCGGACGCCTCGAGCACTTCGAGCCCCTTGTTCATCAGCGTCGAGGAGTCGATCGTGATCTTCGGACCCATGTTCCAGGTCGGGTGGGCCAGGGCGTCGCCCGTGGTGACGCGCGCCAGTTGCTCACTGGTCCAGCCGCGAAATGGCCCCCCCGACGCCGTCAGGAGCAGGCGGGCCACGTCGGGATGTCCGGTTTCGAGGGAGCCCTCAAGGCATTGGTGGATGGCGCAGTGCTCGGAGTCCACGGGGAGGATCTGCGCACCCGGCGTGCGACGAGCCTGCGCCACGACGGGCGCGGCGGCGATCAGCGACTCCTTGTTGGCCAACGCCAAGCGTGCGCCGGCCTCGAGGGTCGCCAGGGTCACGGGCAGTCCGGCGAATCCCATGACGGCGTTCACCACGACGTCGACGTCGCGGCAGAGTTCTCGAAGCCCTTCCT
>JAJZFO010000112.1:0-1413 GCA_021805305.1 Actinomycetes bacterium
GTGTGTCTGCACCCTCCCACCCTGGGAGAGCCAGAACAGTCTAGTCGACGTCGCCCCCAGCAGCCGGCCGACTCGCCGCAGGGTGGTCCGTGGGACGTGTCAGCCCCGAGGGTGCGTCTCGCGATGGATCTTCTGCAGCCTCGACTTCGAGACGTGGGTGTAGAGCTGGGTGGTCGTGAGGCTCTCATGTCCGAGGAGTTCCTGGACGACCCGCAGGTCCGCGCCCCCTTCGAGCAGGTGGGTGGCGTAGGTGTGACGGAGAGCGTGAGGGTGAATGTGCCCCCAGGCGAGGCGACGGTCCAGGATCCGACGCACGTCGCGCACGCCCAGCCGTCCCCCGCGTCGATTCACGAAGAGCGCCCCGGCGGGCGACGCCGGCGACAGGACCTGCGCACGCCGGTCCCGCCATCTCGCGATGGCCGTCCAGCCCGCGCGATGCAGGGGCACGACCCGCTCCTTGCGGCCCTTGCCCAGCACCCGCAGCACCCCGCGTCGCTCGTCGAGTCGATCGAAATCGAGGCCGCAGAGCTCGCTGACACGTAGCCCCGCTCCGTAGAGGATCTCACACACCGCTCGATCCCGACAGGCCCAGGGATCGTCGCCCCAATCCTCGTCGAGTAACGCGTCGAGCTGTGCGCGCCCGACGACCTCGGGAAGTCGCGCCGTCGGCCGCGGCGCCGACATCCGCGTGGCGGGGTCGACGTCGACGTGACCTCGCTGCAGCGCCCACGCGAAGTAGCGTCGCAACGACGCGCGGCGACGCGAGATCGAGGTCCGCTCCTCGCCGCTCCTGTTCATGCTCGCGAGATACTCGCGCAACGTACGCCGCGTCACGTCGCCAGGACCGCGTACCCCACATCCGAGTGCCCACGTGACGAAACGCTCGACGTCCCCGCGATAGGCCCGCAGGGTCTCGGGCGAGCGCTCGAGCGCGCGCAAGGACGCCGCGAACTCCTCCAGGTGCCACGAGGGCATTGGATCGCTGACCGTGGCGTCGCGGCTCACTCCTCCCAGGCTAGCGACGCCGGGTCGTCCCGCGGTGTTCATTCACTAAGGTGGGAAGTGATGCAAGGAGAACACGTGTCACGCATCTTGATCGTGGAGGACGACGAGCACATCCGCACGGCGCTGCGCTTGATGTTCCGCGGTGAGGGCTACGACGTTGACGACGCGGCCAACGGCGAGGACGGCGTCGCCCTCTTCGACCGGCGAAATGCCGACGTCGCGATCGTGGACATCATGCTGCCCGGGATGTCCGGATTCGACACGTGCGTCGCACTACGGTCACGCTCGGACATCCCGATCGTGATCGTCTCGGCGCGTGACGAGACCTCCGATGTCGTCAAGGGTCTCGAGTCCGGGGCGGACGACTACGTGACCAAGCCCTTCGTGCCACTGGAACTCCTCGCGCGC
>JAJZFO010000112.1:1423-2920 GCA_021805305.1 Actinomycetes bacterium
TCGCCCGCGCGGGCGTTCCAGATCGGCGATTTGCACGTGATACCCGACGAGGGCGTGGTGCGTCACGCCGACGGCACCGAGCTGCACCTGACGTCGACCGAGTTCCGCCTGCTGGTCGATCTGGCCAAAGTGAATGGCAAGGTCCTCTCGCGCGAGGATTTGCTCGAACGTGTGTGGGGTTACGACTACTTCGGGGACAGTCGACTGGTCGACGTGCACGTGCGCCGACTGCGGATGAAGATCGAACCCGATCCCGCGGCCCCCGTTCACTTGTTGACCGTGCGGGGTGCGGGGTACAAGTTGGTGCTCTAGTGCGAAGTCGGAGCCTCCGACTTCGACTCATCCTGATATTCGGATTGGGCACACTGTTGTTGAGTTCGCTCCTGGGCACCCTCACCTACTTCGGAGTACGCGACGTCCTCATCTCCCAACAGCAGCAGACCGACCTGCAGCAGAGCTTCGTCAACGCCGCCCTCATCCGCAACACCATCTACACCGCGCCCCTGACCCTGGACAACGAGGTCAACTCGATCGAACAGTCCGCGAACTCGACCCTGATCCTACGGATCGCCGGCCAGTGGCAGACCCTTAGTCCGCTGGTCCCCACCGTCGACATCTCCGCCGCCGCGATGCGCGCCGCGAACCAGGGCCACGTGTCGACCGAGACGCGCACCATCCTCTCGGACCTCGACTACGTGGTCGGTATCCCCATGCCCGCGATCCAGACCCAAGTCTTCGAAGTCTGGCAACTCAACGGCCTCGAGCACAATCTGCGCGTCCTCTTGCTCGTCATTGGATCGGCCGCGCTGTTCACGACCATCCTGGGCGCCTCGGTGGGTACCTGGGTCTCCCGACGGACGCTGCGCCCGCTGGTCGTGGTCTCCGACGCCGCGGCGCGCATCGCCAGCGGCGACTTCGCGACTCGACTCCCGACCACCCACGCGGGCTCGGAGGTGGAGCAACTGACCGAGTCCTTCAACACCATGGTGAACCAGTTGGTCACCAAGCTCGAGCGCGACGCCCGCTTCGCCAGTGACGTGAGCCACGAGTTGCGCTCACCCTTGACCGCACTGGCGATGTCGGCCTCGGTCATCGAGCAGCACCGCGACGAGTTGGCGCCCGCGGCTCAGCAGAGCCTCTCGCTCCTCAGCGCCGAGATCGGGGTGTTCCAGGGCCTCATCGAGGACCTCATCGAGCTCTCGCGCTCCGACGCGGGTGCGAACTCCCCTAGCCTCGAGGTCATTTCGATCGTCGAGCTGACGCGCCAGGCGGTTCGCTCGGTCGCCCGCCGACAAGGCGCACCCGAGCCGCCCGTTGACGCCGATCCACGACTCGCCAGCGCCCGCGTCCTAGTCGACCGACGACGCTTCGAGCGGATCATCGCCAACCTGATGGACAACGCGCAGTACTACGCCGGCGGCGTGGTGGCGATACGGCTGGCGTCGCGCGACGCGCGGGTGGAGATCAACGTAGACGACGCCGGACCGGGCATCGCGC
>JAJZFO010000245.1 GCA_021805305.1 Actinomycetes bacterium
CATCGTCTTCGCCGGGAGTTCCGAGATCGCGCGGGCGATCACCAAGAAGCTCTGCGCCGCGCGCGCCCACACGGTGATCCTCGCCGGGCGCGACCAGGGATTACTCGACGACGCGGCGCGTGAGGCCCTGGACTACGGCGCCTCGCGCACCGACACCGTTCTCTTCGACGCCGAGGACGTCGCCGATGCCGCCCGGGCGGTCCGTGAGGCCTTCGACAAGGTGGGTGACCCCGTGGACCTGGTCCTCGTGGCGGTGGGTCTGCTCGGGAACCAGATACGTGACCAGAGCGACGCCGCGGCCGCCGCACGCGTTCTGAACGTCAACTTCACCTGGCCGGTCGCCGCGCTCAGCGAGGTCCGCAATCGACTCCTGGCCCAGGGCAGCGGACGGATCGTGGTGATCTCCTCCGTGGGCGCGGTCCGGGTGCGCGCGAGCGCCTACCTCTACGGCGGCGCCAAGGCCGGCCTCGACCGGCTGTGCCAGGGCATGGCCGACTCGCTGCGCGGCACGGGGGTGTCCTTGCACATCGTGCGCCCCGGCGCCGTGCGCACGCGCATGACCGAGGGCCTGGCCGAGGTGCCCTTCACCACGGGAGTCAACGAGGTCGCGACCAACGTCATGAAGGGCCTCGCGCGCGGCGACGAGGTGATCTGGAGCCCGCCGGTCCTGAAGTACGTCTACGCCGTGCTGCGCCACCTGCCGGGGCCGCTGTGGCGCAAGGTGATGGACCGGTAGGTCCGACGCCTCGCGCTAGCCGGCCGTCGCGGCGCTCTGGTACTTGGGCTTGAGGCTCATCACGAAGAAGTCACGGGTCCACCAATTGGCGAAGAAGCGGCCCGGGTTGCCGATCATCCCCGGCAGCAGGTTGGTGCCCTGCGCGCCGTTGATCGCGGTCCCGATGGGACCGGCGTACGTGGTGTACTGGACCCAGTCGGTGTTGATGTCGAGTTGCATGGCCCGCACGGCCCCCGCGCGCACCAGCGTGTTGGCCAGGTCGCTGATGGACAGGCCGTCACCACCGGCGTAGACGAGCGCGCCGTCAGCGGTAATCCCCAGTCCCGAGCGCCAGACGTTGAAGGTGCCGCCGAGGGTCTTGCCCCACTTGATGGCGTTGGCGGCCCCCAGGCCCGGCACCGCCTTGCCGCCGTCGACGATGAGGTCGAGGTTCTGGCGCACCGACGCGACCGGCGAGCCCGCGGCGTCGGGGGCCATCGTGAAGTCACGCCCCCACTGGCCCACGTTCATGGTCCCGTCCTTGTAGATGATGGCGGTGGCCGCGCCCGTGCGCAGGGGGATGATCAGCTTGTTGTCCGTGTAGTAGCCGCCGTTGGCGTCCTGCATGCGAAAGCCCGCGTTGAAGGCCGCGACGAGGGTCTTGGAGGCCGTCGCCGAGATGGGCGCGGTGAGGGTGTAGGGGCCACCCCCGGGGATCTGCGAGCCCGAGTAGAGCTGCCCCGAGAGGATCTTGGTGTCCATCCACGCCACGCCGACGACGTAACTGGTGTGGATCGCGTCGGGCCGGATGAACGTGGTGTAGACCGCCGGGACCCCGTTGGCGGCGTAGCGACCGGCGGGCGACCACTTCCCCTCGCCCGCGAGGGGCACCGCGGCGGGCGACACCAGCGGTGCGGGCATCGGCAGGGGTTGCGTGCCCGTGACGGGCACGACGGTGGAGGTCTTGGGCAGGGCCGAGGTCGAGGGCGTGCCGCCGACCCGGGCCGGGTGCAACTTGTTGTACTCGGTCTCGGCCCACGTCACGATCGGACCGATGCCGTGCTGGCGACCCCACTCGGCGAAACGCGCCTGCAGCGACACGCCGTAGGACGGGTTGCCCAGGGCGAACCCGAGCGTGACGCCGTAGTACGAGAAGACGACCAGGGTGAAGATCGCCGCCACCACGATGGCGCGCCGGCGCCAGTAGACGTAACGGGGTAGCCGGCGCCCGTGACGGGGGCCCGCACGATAGGGCGCCCGGGTCCTCGGTCCGGGTTGTGGACGAGGTTGAGGGCGCGGCGGCGCTTCATTACTCATGGAGACCCAATTTTACACAGCCCCTCCGCCGGGGGCTTCTAAACGTCTCAACATCCACTAAAGAATGACTAAGAACCCTGACGAACGCCGACGACGCCTACGCCCTCTTCAAGGGAGTCATCGCCAGGACCAACTGCTTGGACCCGTGGTCGTCGAAGTTGACCCTCGCGCGCGCCTGCGCCGCAGTGCCCTCGACACTGAGCACCGTGCCGAGACCGTAGCGCTCGTGCGCCACCCGCTCGCCGACCACGAGGCCCAGGTTCTCCGCACCGGTCGATCGCGCCGGGGGTGCGGTCCCGGCTCCGAAGGCCCGACCCGCGGTGAAGTCGCCCCCGCGACCCACGAAGCCCTCCTCGTCGGACGCGAAGGTGGCCCGTCGGGTCGGTAGCGACGCGGAGATGTCGTGGACCAGCTCGGCCGGAATCTCCTGCAGGAAGCGGCTCGGCAGCGCTTCGGTGCGATTGCCCCAGGTGGTGCGGCTCCACGCGTGAGTGAGGATGAGGTGGCGCATGGCGCGCGTCACGCCCACGTAGCACAGGCGTCGCTCCTCCTCGAGCTCGGCGTCATCGGAGAGGGCGCGCCGATGGGGGAAGATCGTCTCCTCCAGTCCAGTGATCACGACGAGGGGGAACTCGAGTCCCTTGGCCACGTGCATGGTCATCATCGAGATCGCCCCGGCTCCCGCGTCGAGCTGATCGGAGTCGGCCACGAGCGCCATGCGCTCCACGAAGTCCATCAACGTGTCGTACTGGGCCGCCGCCGACGCCAGTTCGCCCAGGTTCTCCAGTCGCGAGATGGCCTCGTCCGAGTCCTCCGCGCGCAGGGCGTCGCCCATCCCCGTCTCACGCACGATCGCGTCGATCATCTCGCGCGGCGTGAG
>JAJZFO010000070.1 GCA_021805305.1 Actinomycetes bacterium
CACGCGGTCGCCGGGTCCCAGCTCCAGGTTCACGTCGCGCACGACGAGGTCAGAGGTGCGGTATCCGTAGGAGACCTGATGGGCGCGGATGACCGAGTTGCCCAGTCGCGGGGTATCGATCATCAGGTCGAGGGACCCGTCGCGCGCGGCGGCGGGAGCGCGCGAGGACAGGAGTCGATTCGCCGCGTCGATCCGCGCCTGGGGTTTGCTCGAACGCGCCTTCACCCCGCGCCGCAGCCAGGCCAACTCGGTGCGCGCGAGATTGCGCCGGACCTGTTCGGCCTGTTGGGCCTGCTCCTCGCGTTCGGCCTGCGCCTCGAGGAGCCTCGCGTAACCGCCCGCGTGCACGTACGTCGCTCCCCGGTCGATCTCCACCATCCGGGTCGTGACCCGGTCCAGGAGGAAACGGTCGTGGCTGACGAGCACCACGGCGCCGGAGAAGCGCGTGATCTGGTTCTCCAGCCAGGTGATGGCGTCGAGGTCGAGGTGGTTCGTCGGTTCGTCCAGGACGATCAGGTCGTGTTCGCGCGAGAAGAGGCGCGCCAGGGCCACGCGCTTTCGTTGCCCGCCGGACAACTCGTCGGTCGCCACGTCCACCGCGTCGAGCATGCCCAGACGATCCAGGGCCGCGTCGACCTCCCAACCGTGCCCCAAGGCCTCGCGGACGCTGCCCCGGGGAAGGTCCGGGATCTGTTCGAGGAAGCCGACGCGTAACGTCGTGGCGCGACGGATCTGACCGCTGTCGGGAGCGAGGGCACCGGCGATGATCTTGAGCAACGTGGACTTCCCGGCGCCATTGATCCCGACGATGCCCACGCGGTCGCCGTCGGAGATGGTGAGCGACAGCCCCCTCAGGATGGTGCGTTCGGCGCCCTCCACGGACACGTCTTGAAGGTCGACCAGGATGCTCACGCGCTAGTGAGTCTACGGCGGTGGCGGTGGCCCTCACGACGGACGCAGGGGCCGCGAGGGCGACACGACCACTGCGCCCGGGGTGCTGAGGGCATGAAGGCACGAGCGCCAGGGCTGGCCTTGCTATCGTGACCGCGTGAATCTCTCGAAGCATCGCAGGATTCCCGACAGTGACGGTCACAGCCTTGGTGGGTCGTCTGACCGGTGTGGGGCGAATGACTGACGCGCTACGAAAGGGTCGTCGTCAGCTGGCGAGCGACGACGAGATCCTCGAGGCCGCCTTCGAGTCCTTCGCCGCCACGCACTACGACGCCATGTCGGTGCGTCGACTCAACGCGGCGCTGGGGTTGAGCCACGAGACGGTGCGCCAACGATTCGGGTCAAAATACGAGCTCTACTGCGCGGCGGTCGACCACGGAGTCGCACGCTTCTACGAGTTGCTCCTCGAGGAGCGCAGCGCCCTGGGCGCCGCGAACGATGAGCTCGTCGAGCTGCGCCTCATGGCGCGCGCTTTCATCGGTGCCTCCATGCGGTTGCCCCAGTTGGCCAGCCTGGTCAATCACGAGGCCGGTGTCGCCGGTGGGCGCCTCGACTACCTTTTCTCGACGGGATTCGCGCCGGGGTTGGCGATCTTCGCCGACCTGTTGGAGCGACTCATCGCGCGCGAGGTGATCTACCCGGTCACGGTGCGTGACCTCTTCTTCATCATCGACGCCGGGATGTCGCCCTTCATCCAACCCGGGCTCTCCGCGGCGTTCGACGCGGCGGCGGGCCCGCTCGACGCGACGACGCACGTCGAACGCTTCCTCGACTTCGTCGTGCGCGGCCTGATCCGACCCGCGGCTCGCGTCGCTCCTGCGGTTGCTGCGGACTGAAGGTGGCGCGGTCGGCGCCAGCCGCGTCAGCGGTCGCGGTGGTAACGGTATGCTCGCCCTCGACGACCCGACGTGCAGTGCGTCGCGGCGAGAGAGAAAGGGCGTGGAAGATGTCGCGTGACCCCTACGAGGACTTGCCCGGGCTTCCGTCGTTCGAGTTGACCTCCGACGACGTCATCAACGGCCAGCCGCTGAACTCGGCCCAGGTCAGCGGACAGATGGGCGCGGGGGGTGGCGACGTATCGCCCCAATTGACGTGGTCGGGGTTCCCCGAGGGGACCAAGAGCTTCGCCGTCACCGTGTACGACCCCGACGCGCCCACCGCGTCGGGCTTCTGGCACTGGGCGGTCGCCGACGTCCCCGTGACCACGACCTCCCTCGTCAGCGGAGCCGGTGACGCGCAGGGCAGCGGACTGCCCGCGGGCGCCCTCCAGTTGCGCAACGACGCGGGGATGACGGGCTACATCGGGGCCGCGCCGCCCGCCGGTCACGGTCCGCATCACTACTACATCGTCGTGCACGCCCTCGACGTGGAGACCTTGGGCCTGCCCGCGACGGCGTCTCCGGCCTACCTGGGATTCAACCTGTTCATGCACGGCCTGGCGCGCGCGATCCTCGTCGGCACCTACGAGCAGCGCTAGGGCTCAGTGCACGGCGACGGCGATCACTGACGCGAGGACGAGGAGCGTCGCGACGACGAGCGAGGGTCCGCGCCACCTGGTGCGCGACGGTGTCCGCGGCGCCCCTGAGGAAGGGCTGACGAGCCCCGCGGCCAGGAACAACTCGGCCACGGTCTGGTGTCGACTTTTATCGCTATCCGTTGTCGTCACCCGTCCACCTCACTCGCGCTACCACGACGCTAACGCGCGCCGCGGCGATGGTCCTGTCATCTTTGCTTAGAAAATCCTGTTGGCGACCATCAGGCTTCTGGAGGGCCGTGGTCGACCGGTCGACTCGACTCCCACCACTGACTGACGATCACGTGCAGCGCCGCGGCCATCGGGATCGCCAGGATGACGCCCACCAGCCCGCCGAAGGTGCCCCCGACCCAGTCGCCCATCTGGGCGCCGATCAGAATCGCGAGGAACACCAGCAGGGCATTCAGCTTGAT
>JAJZFO010000155.1 GCA_021805305.1 Actinomycetes bacterium
GGGGAGATGCCAATCACCCACCCGCTGTAGGTGCCACTCGGGGGGGTGTAGTCGCACTGTGCGCTGAAGAGGGCGTAGACCACTCCATTCACCAGTACCAATCCCGGGCGCTGGGTCTGGTAGTCACCGTTGAAGGCCAACGTCGGATCGTTACTGGCGTTACCCGAGATGAGGATGCCCCCCGAGGGCCATCCCGCGGGTGCCGCACCCGTCGTCACGTCGGCCGCCTCGAGGTAATACTGCGTCGACGGCCCGTAGTCCTTGATGGTGTTCGTGGCACTGTCGAGGAACATCCGGTCGGGCCCCGTGGCGCGCGCGGCCACGAAGTACGCGGTGTCCGTCGCGGGATCAATGACCGGTGTGCTGGTGATCCCGAGACTCGAGCCGATATCTCCGCACCGGTAGGCGTAGTTCGAGGCGGGGTCCTCGGCGGGGGTCGCGGCGGGTCCGAAGTTGTCGGCCCACGTGATTGTGCCCTCGCTGCCCGCTGAAGCACTCACGCCGTAGGCGCAGTCGTTCTCCGTTGCGACGATCACCTGGCCCTGGTCCACCAGGGGCTGCGCGTAGACCTTGCCCGCCTGGCAGTTCGAGGGTGCGCCCGTGGTCAGCGTGGTGTCGAAGGTGCTACCGAATCCACTCTGCACCGCCGACGGGGTCAACAAGGGCTGGTCGGGGTACCACCCGGTGTTCGCGTTGTCCGCCGCGACCTTGGTGGAATCGGCCCGGGCCTCGATCGGCGGGATGACCACGAGACCGGTGAGGACGGTTGCCACCAGCGCCGCGCGCGCCGAGGCGACCCCGAGATGAATCGCCTTGGACCTACGGCGCCACGGGCGAATCGACCTCATGACCTCGAATCCTTACACTCCTGCCCCGACGACGCTGAGGGAACCCACAGCGGGGTCGTTACCGACTCGCGCGGACCGAGCCCGACTCAACAACGGACGAGACCGACGTCCATCATCCGATCGACCAGTGCGTCGAGGGACTGCGCCGCCGAGCGCCAGGTGTAGCGCTGGGCGAGCAAGACCGCCGAGTTCGACAGGGCGCTGTCGGCGTTGTCCGCCACGACCCGCGATACGGCGTCGGCCCAGTCGCTGGCGTCTCGCGACGCGAGCAGCTCGCCGTTGACCCCGGGCTCGACCAGAGTCAGAAGGCCGCCCACCGCGCTCGCCACCACGGGCGTGCCGCACGCCGAGGACTCGAGGGCCACCAGGCCGAAGCTCTCGGAACGCGAGGGCACGAGGGTGACGTCGGCGGCGCGCATCCACGTCGAGAGCAGCTGGTGGCTCTGGGGCGCCACGAAGCTGACGTGTTCAATGACACCCGCCTCGTCGACGCGCTGGTGCAGGGCGGCGAGCGTGGCGCCGCCGTCGGGCCCCGACGGACCACCGACGATCGCCAGGCTGGCGTCGCACCCGCGGCGACGCAGCGTGATGAGAGTCTCGAGGGCCAACTCCACCCCCTTCAGGGCCTGCAGCCGCCCCACGAACAGCAGCATCACGTCGTCCTGGTCGCGTCCGAGGGCCTGACGCGCGGCCCGCCGGTCCCCGGGGGCGAAGAAGGAGTGTTGCACGCCCAGCGGCACCACGTGCACGCGGGCCGGATCGGCGTTGTAGTAGTCGACGAACTGCGCCGCCTCCACCTCACAACTGGCGAGGACCGCGTCCGCGCAGGCGAAGATAGCCGCCTCCTGGTGCGCACGGTCCGCGGACTCGCCCTCGAAGTGGTCCGCCTTGACGCGCTCGAGGGTGTGGAAGGTCATGATCAGCGGGAGGCCCAGCTCGTGCTTGAGGCGATGTCCGGCGAGTCCGCTCAGCCAGTAGTTGGCGTGCAGGGCGTCGGGCGTCCCGTGACGCAGGAAATGGGCCGCGACCTCGTCGGTGAAGACCTTGACGTGGTCCTCTTGCTCGTGGCGCGCCAGCGAGCGAGCCGGACCCGCGCTGACGTGGTGGACGCGAAAGCCGGGCTCGACCAACTGCGTGTCGGGAAGCAGCGGCGAGTCGCGCCGGGTGAACACGTCGACCTCGTTGCCCTGGCGCGCCACGGCACTGGCCAACTCACGAACGTAGACATTCATCCCGCCTCCGTCGCCGGTACCGGGCTGGGCCAGGGGCGACGTGTGATACGAGAGAACGGCGAGACGAGCCACGCGACGAGCCTACCGGTCAATTCCCGATTCAACTACTCAGGATTGTCCCCTTTCACGGGGGCGGCCCAGACCAGATACCTCACCCGAGAGCCGCGTACCAGCCCGAAATCGCGCGAATCGGTGCTCATCGACGCGTTGTCCCCACGAACGTCGATCATCGCACCCTGGCGGGCGACGCAGCGCTTGAGCAGCCAGCGCGTCGGATCGCGCGGGTCACGCAACACCACCACGTCGCCGACGCGCACCGGCCGCCACCTCCTGATCACCGTCACCAGCTCCCCCGGCAGGTAGGTCGGCACCATGGAGTTCCCCTCCACCTTGATTCGACGGATGAACAGCCGCAACAACCGAGCCACGACCGTGAACGCTAGACGACGCATCTGGCTAACCTGACGACAAGAAAATCGGTCGCAACGACCCCGTCATCGAAAGGTGGAGCCATGACGCTTCGTACCCGTATCAATCAAATGTTGGATTCCGCGGGTCCCGCGCTCGTCGTGTCGGCGCACTGCGACCTGCCCTGCGGGGTCTACGACCCCGCGCAGGCGCGCATCGAGGCGCAATCGGTCAAGGCGTGCATGGAGAAGTACAACGCCTCCGACGACGCCGACTTCAAGGTCCGCGCCACCATGATCAAGGAGGAGCGCAGCGAGCTGGTGAAGCACCACCTGTGGGTGCTCTGGACGGACTACTTCAAGCCCGCGCACCTCGAGGCGCACCCCCAACTGCACGACTTGTTCTGGT